>JAYVNU010000304.1:0-3125 GCA_043758345.1 Lacisediminihabitans sp. | reverse complement strand
ACTGACTCCTGCCTGATCCGCTTCGGTCGGGCCAGTCACGGGCGATCGGGCCGGATTGAGTGACACGACCGATGTTGTTCATGAGGCCCTCTTTGGTGATCGGGCCAATGGTGAGTGGTCGAGCTTGTTTTCGGTGGTCAAGGCGAATCTCGGTGGGCGAGTCTGTCGAGATGCCAAAATCAGTCTCGAAAAGCCGGAAGATGGGCCAAAAAGTGGCTTCTCAACCGCCCTGCATGTGGTCCGCTGGCCACTGCTCTAATTTCGCCACGATGGCCCGTCCACTCCTCCACAGGGACGCGTTTCGGGGATTTTTCCACAGGTAAATCCGGAGGTCAAGAGATGTTTCGGAGTTCGCGGGATGTCGGTGGGTGCTGGGAGACTTCGTGCATGTCCGCTACTTATACAGCTCTCGGAGTGTCGCTCGGCGACTTCGAGGTGTGTGGACGGAAGCGTGCTCTGGTGGGTTCTTATCAGAGTCGGTTTCGTTGGATGCTGCGGGCATGACCGATACGGGACTGCTCACTACGGTCGCATCCCTGGGCACCCACCAGCGAGCAATCGGTGGCCGCCGCGTCGCACTGGCGGGGGACCTCGCCCACCGCTCTCGACTGTCGCTGGGCTCTTGACGGTGTGGCGCGTAGGGCCGGCCACGCCGGGGCCGCCCTGTTCTTTGCGGCGCTATGGACGATCACTGTCGGGGAGCAGGGGGATCGAGCAGACGATGGCCGATGCGACAGGTCGCTCCTCGGTGATGACGACCGCACTCTCGATCAGTTCCGGTCGGATGCGGCCGAGCAGCTCTTCCACCATGTCGCCTCGTGTGAGGGCCATGGTGGGAATATTCTGTCGATCCGGATGGTGATCCGGATGACGAAAGAGTCACCCGTCACCGGCCTTGGCATTGCGGAGATCGATGGTGTCAAGGAAACCATCTCCGCCGGCATCGCCCGGCGGATGGCCGGGGAGAACTCCGTGCCGCGGCGGACGAGTCACTTTCCGCGCGGCGTCGTCATGACGCTCTCGGATGTCGAGCGACTCTGGTGAGCGAACCCTGACCCACGCTGCCGCGTCCGCGCTATTCGATGGGTTGGGCGGTTGAACCACCGGGGAGCGACATCTGGACAAGCTCGGTCACCCAACGCGCCGTCAGATCGCCCCCGCAACCAGAGCGCCCCCGACGGCCGAAACGCGAGTTACTTGCGCAGCGTCAACCAGAGCCCGGCAAGCGGAGGAAGGGTCAGTTCGGCCGAGGCAGGGCGACCGCTCCACGGTTCATCGGTCGCGGTAACGGCTCCGAAGTTGCCGACACCCGACCCACCGAAGTCGGCGGCATCGGTATTGAGGATCTCATCCCAGATACCGGTCGACGGCAGTCCCACCCGGTACGGCCCGACAGTGTTCCCGGAGAAGTTCATCAGCACGGCGATCGGATTGCCGTGGTTGTCCCAGCGAAGGAACGAGACGACGTTGTGTTCGGCATCGCCGGCATCCAGCCATTCGAATCCACCCGGATCATTGTCACGCGACCAGAGCGCCGGCTGCTCACGGTACGTGCGATTGAGCTGCCCCACCAGGTTCAGCAGCCCGCGGTGGATCGGCTGATCGAGAATCCACCAGTCGAGCCCGCGCTCCTCGCTCCACTCCGACGGCTGGCCGAACTCCTGTCCCATGAACAGCAACTGCTTGCCGGGGTGCGCCCACATGAACGCGAGATAGGCGCGGATGTTGGCCAGCTTCTGCCACTGGTCGCCCGGCATCTTGCCGAGCAGCGATCCCTTGCCGTGCACGACCTCGTCATGGCTGATCGGCAGCAGAAACTTCTCCGTGTATTGGTACACCATGCTGAATGTGATCTCACCATGGTGGTAGGACCGGTACATCGGGTCCTCCTGCATGTACGACAGGCTGTCGTGCATCCATCCCATGTTCCATTTGAGACCGAAACCGAGCCCCGGAGCATCGGTCGGCGCAGTCACTCCCGGCCATGCCGTCGATTCCTCGGCGATCATGATGATGCCAGGGTTGCGCTTGTAGGCGGTGGCATTAACCTCCTGCAGCAGCCCGATGGCCTCGAGGTTCTCGCGACCGCCGTTCACATTCGGTTCCCACTCGCCCTCTTCGCGCGAATAGTCGAGATAGAGGATGGATGCCACAGCATCGACCCGCAGACCGTCGATGTGAAACTCCTCCAGCCAGTAGAGCGCATTGGAGACGAGGAAATTGCGCACCTGCGAATCGCCGAAATTGAAGATCAGCGTTCCCCAGTCCATCTGCTCGCCCCGCCGCGGATCGGAGTGCTCGTAGAGCGCCTGGCCGTCGAACTTCGCGAGAGCCCACTCGTCTTTCGGGAAGTGGCCGGGCACCCAGTCCATAAGCACGCCGAATCCGGCGTTGTGCAGGCGATCGATCAAATAACGCAGGTCGTCAGGGTGACCGAATCGGCTGGTCGGGGCGTAGTAGCCGGTGACCTGATAGCCCCAGGACCCTCCGAAGGGATGCTCCGCGAGCGGCATGAACTCCACATGGGTGAATGCCGTCTCCTGCAGGTAGCCGATGAGTTCGTCGGCGAGCTGCCGGTAGCCGAGACCGGGCCGCCACGATCCGACGTGCATCTCGTACACGCTCATCGGCGAGTTGTGAGGGTCACGGCTTGCGCGTTCCTCTAGCCAGTCTCCGTCGCTCCACTCGAAGAGCGTCTTGCCGATCTTCGAGCCGGTCGCCGGGGGAACCTCGGTGTAGCGCGCCATCGGGTCGGCACGGGTCACCCACTGACCCGCCGCCGTCAGCAACTCGAACTTGTAGGTGTTGCCCGGTGTGAGCCCCGGGATGAAGATCTCCCACACCCCGTTGTCGTCGAGACGCCGCATGGCGTGCCCGGCGCCGTCCCAGCCGTTGAAGTCGCCGATGACACGTGCGGCCTGCGCGTGCGGAGCCCAGACCGAGAAGCTGGTTCCCTCGACGCCCTCGTGCGGACGGAAGTGCGATCCGAAGACCTGCCAGAGCTGCTCGTGCCGTCCCTGCCCCCACAGGAAGAGGTCGACATCGCCGACGGAGGGGACGAAGCGGTAGGGGTCTTCGGCCGTCCAGTCCGGCGCATCGTCGTAGGTCGACTCGAGCACATACGA
>JAYVNU010000303.1:0-3133 GCA_043758345.1 Lacisediminihabitans sp. | reverse complement strand
TCGTCTTCCCGAAGTCGGTAACGCGCTCGCGCATCGAAGAGAACTTCGCCCTCTTCGACTTCGACCTGACGGACGCGGATGTCTCGGCGATCAGTGCCCTCGACCGCGGTGAGCGCACGGGGCCCGACCCCGACACGTTCGACTACGTGCCGAAAAGCTGACACTCCGAACCCGGCAGATCCAGCGCTCGGCGTTCATCATGCCGTAGTGTCTTGGTGGCAGCGCCGCCGGCTCCCCGAGTCGGGCGTGTTGCCACCCTTCGGGGAAGTAGCTCAATTGGTAGAGCGTGGCCCCCGGGTCATGACATGGGTTCGAATCCTGTCTTCTCCACACTTTTCGATGGGCTGAACGTGCTGATCAGGGGGCCGTCGCCGGATCCGACAGCCCCAGGCGCGGATAGAGCACCGCATAGCCCTCCTGAAGTCCGCCGTCGAGGGCGACTCGCACGTGTCCGCCGTTCAACACTTCGAAGTAGGTCGTCTTCCATTTGGCAGCGATGGCGGCAGCGTTCACCGAGATCGCCTCCTTCCGGTACTTTCCGTCGTTAGACCCGACGGTGAAGATCGCGACAGTGTCGGGATAGGTACCGTTCGCGAGGATGCCGAGCGGCCAAGTCGCCTGGTAGGCGGCGACATTTCCTCCGAACGCGGTAGCCAGCGTGTGTGCCGGCTTGTCTGCTCCGGGGTACATTTCGCCCGAGATGTCGAGCACGTTGCCCCAAATCTGCGGATAGGTCACGCCGAGTTGCAGGGCGCATTCGCCGCCGTTGGAGTAACCGGCGATCGTCCAGTGCGCGGCATCCTGGAGCACGTGCAGGTGGGTGCGAGCCCAGCCAACGACATCCTTCGCGAGATAGGTCTGGGAATTGCCAAACATCTTCGTATCGAGACAGAGCGGATCGATCGCCGGATTGCCGATCTGATCGGCGACGAGCACGATCGGGGCGAGGCCATTGTGGCGAGCGGCGAACCTGTCGAGCACCGGAACTGTGAATGACGGATCGGGGTTACCCGGCTGGCCCATCATCATGATGACGAGCGGCAGTGCCGGTGGATTCGCGACAAGCGCCGCCGGTGGAAGGTAGAGTCCGGCCGGCCGGGCTTTGAAACCCGAGATCGTGTTCGGGATGATGACCTGCTCGGTCGTTCCAGCGGCTGGCATCCCGGCGGGAGGCCGCCAGTTGGCCCAGAGGGCGCCGCCGGCCACGAGGGGCGCCGCTGTCGGCGTCGCTGTCGGCTTCGGAGTTGTAACGGGCATCGTCACCGTGCGCTCGGTCGAGACGCCCACGAATTCGCCGGCCGTGTTGTTCAGTCCGAAATCGCCGTTGATGCCGATGATGCCGGCGAAAATCAGAATCACGATGCTCGCCGCCGTTCCGGTCTTCCGCATCCACCCCCGCGAGAAGAAACCGCTGACAGCGAGGCCGACAGCGGAGAACACGGCGATACCCCAGATGGCGGTCACCTGACTCAACTGCACCCCGAAGGTCGACGCCGCCGCCGTGACGAGCAGCACGATCACTGCCACGCCAGCGCCGGCACCGGCACCGATCGCCGCAGCGATGATCCAGCCGCGGCGCGCACGTCGGGCCAAGAGGAAGAGCACTGCGGCGACCGCGAGCGTGTAGCTGAGGATCGGAACGACCCCGTCCGTGATGCGGACGTTCAGAATCGCGATGGCGAGCGGAGAGAGGTGGCCGGTCGTCCAGTTCAGGCTGGAGAGCACCAGGACACCGGCTGCGACCACCGCGATGATCGCGAAGGTGGCGATCATGCCACCGCGATAATGGCGACCCGGTACCGGGCGGGCCCGGGGGACGGCAGCGATGGGCCCCGGACTTTCGCGTGTTCGCCGGATTCGCCTCCCTCTCACAGCCCGAGCACCCGGGCGAGGTGCCTGTTACGGAACCGGTGGCGGGGATCGAGCTGTTCGGCGAGGCGTGCGAAGTCTGCAGCGCGGGGATAGAGGGCCGCGACATCCGGCGCCTCGAGAGAGTTCCACTTGCCCCAGTGCGGGCGCGCATCGAAGGGCGCGAGCACCGCTTGAATGCGGGGGAGCAGCGCGCGGACCGCGTCTGGCTCGTTTTTCCAGGTGAAATGGATGCCGAGCGACTCTCGCCGATAGGCCGGGCTGAGCCAGAGATCGTCGGCCGCGACAGTGCGCAGCTCGGTGATGTGCAGGTGCGGCGCTATCGCCTCGCCGAGCTGCCTCACCGCGGTGAGCGCCTCGGACGAGCGGGCCCGGTCGACAAAATACTCCGTCTGGATCTCGTCGCCGTTGCTCGGCGTCGACTCCAGTCGGAAATGCGGAAGGCGCTGCGACCACGGGCCGGGGAAGCCGCCGAACACGGTCATGTTGTCGCCGCCGTCCGCGATGGAGCGCTGCGCGCCGGGAGATGCTGCGACCGCGCCGAACAGTGTCGGTGGCATTGTGGTCGGCTCAGCGCCATCCATCCGCGTCTTCAGCCACATCGCCTCGATGGTGTCGCCGAGCCAGTTCGTGAAGAGGCTGACGCTGTAGGCGCTGCCGGTGATGGCCTCGAACTCCCTGAGCGCGGACGACCACGGCAGATCGGTGTAAACGTCCTGGCGGACGTCGAACGTCGGCTGGATGTCGAGCGTCACGCGCGTGACGATGCCGAGGGCGCCGAGGGCGACCACGAATCCGTCGAACTCCGGATGTGCGCGGTCGACTGTGAGCACCTCCCCATCACCGGTCATCAGTTCGAGCCCGCTGACCGCGGTCGAGAGATTTCCGTTGCGGTTGCCGGAACCGTGCGTTGCCGTCGCGATCGCCCCAGCCACCGAGATGTGCGGAAGCGAGCCCATGTTGTGCAGCGCGAACCCGCGCGCCTGCAACCAGTTCGCGAGATCGCCGTAGCGGATGCCCGGGGCGACGGACACCGTCATCCTCTCGGCGTCCAGCTGTGGCGCATCGCCGAAGTCGGCGAGTGAGACGAGCGTTCCGGATGTATCTGCGAGGTCGTTGAAGCTGTGCCGCGTGCCGAGTGCGCGCATCCGGTCGCCGGTGGTCATGATCGCTCGCAGTTCATCGACCGTCGTTGGAGACTCCAGTCGTGCGGCTGTGTAGTCATACGTTCCGGCCCAGTTCGCGCCGATCTGCGTGGTCATGC
>JAYVNU010000302.1:0-3138 GCA_043758345.1 Lacisediminihabitans sp. | reverse complement strand
ACGAGGATGAACATGAAGCGCCAGACCAGCACGTTGAGGATCAGGCCGGAGATCGTCGGGCCGATCGCCGGGGCGACGGAGATGACGATCGAAATGTTACCCATCATCCGCCCACGGTGGGCTGCAGGGACGAGCGTCATGACGGTTGTCATCAGCAGCGGAAACATGATCGCCGTTCCGCTGGCCTGCACGACCCGCGCGACCAGAAGTATCTCGAACCCTGGCGCGACGGTGGCGATCAGCGTTCCGGCGCTGAACAGTCCCATGGCGGTCAGAAACAGGGGTCGCGTGTGGAATCGCTGCAGCAGGAATCCGGTGATCGGGATGACGACGGCCATGGTCAACAGGAACGCGGCAGTCAGCCACTGGGCGGCCCCGAAGGTGATGCCGAGGTCTGCACGCAGGGTCGGAAGGGCAACGCCCATGATCGTCTCGTTGAGGATCATCACGAACACCGAGATGAGCAGCACGCCGATGACGATGCGGTTGCGCGAGTCGAGCCGGTCGGACTCGCGGTCGGCTACGGAGGGCGGCTGGGTTGTAGAAAGTGTTTCGGTCACCATGTTCCCGTCGATAGAGCGCTGCAGAAGGTAGCGGACTGCGCAATCACCATTGGGAGAGCATTCGACCATGCTGCTTTATTCCACCGACATTCGTAAGTGTTGCTGCGTGACGGCGCCATAGCTCCAGCTATGACGCGAGGGACTCCCGCGCGCCGGGGTCTTTCGCGTCATAGCTGGAGCTATGGCAGCAATATCTCGATGAGACCCTCGACACCGATAGCGCTCGCCCTGCTGATTAGGTTGTTTTTCGCGGCGGGGGATCTGGACCTGATCTGGTCGGTGCCCGCAGGACCCCCGAATCGGTCTTATCGGTAAACCCGAGAATCCGACGGAGCCGGTGGCGGAAGCATCCCCAGAAACCTTTGGATCTGGAAGCAGCGGTTACCGTAGCTGGAGCAATGCCGCGTCGAACCCGGGGAACCTGGGCCGAGCGCAACTACACGTCGTGGGAGTCGTCCGGGAGGGGTTGCGCGGCGACGGCTTCGTTGACGGGCGGTTTCGCACGCGTGGGGTGCACGGCCGCGCCGTCTGCGAGGTAGACCTCGCGGGGCTGGCCGGCGTCCGACAGCTTGACGGACGACATCCAGATCGATTCCGGATGCACGTCATCCCCCGCCCGCACGTCTTCGGCTGTTCGAAGCTTCGCCACGCGGTGGATGAGTCCACCGAAGCCGATCTTCACGACGACATCCGCGACGCAGAGCACGATCTGCATCGCGGAGGCCCAGAATCCGCCGTGGGTCAGGATCTGCAGCAGGTAGACGATCGGGTAGACGACCCAGCCGGAGAGAAGCAGGATCGTCGCGCTGCGCAGCAGGCGTCCGGCTTCCGGGGTCAGCTGGGGGATTGACGCGCGCACGCTGTGGATGAGCACGATATTCGTGAAGATCCAGAAGATCGAGCTGATCCCGCCAAGGAGGAGGAACGAGCCGGCACTCTCGCCGCCGTCGGCCACAAAGGCGCCGAGAAAGCCGAAAAAGATCATCAGGAACGTGCCTCCGCCGGCGAGCAGCTGAGTGCGACGGGCGGTGACGCCGACGACCGTGCAGACGGCGAGCAACTCGACAGTGAGCAGGGGAACGGTGACGGTCCAGTCCATGTACCGCGGTGCCATCGTGAGGATGGTCTCAGAATTCGGATACCAGGTGCTTCCACGCAGGGTATATCCGCGGGCGAACTCGATGATGATGACCACGTAGGAGAGGAACGCGATCGCGGCGATGGCGAGTCGGGCCGTCACGGCTGCGCGGTAGCGGGATCCGGATTCATTGCGGGTCAGCACGGTTCGTACAAGGCCGGCGAAAAGCGCGAGGGCCGCGACCACCAGGAAGTAGAGCACGACCAGGTGCTCCGGCGTCGAGAGCGCCTCCGTCCACGGGGGCGTGACTGATGGGCTCATGATCACCTTTCTACTCGCGAGATCTCGGGCGAATGGGGCGTTGACAAAATGATCGGGATCACGGTTTCGACGTGTGCGAGGCCGTGCATCAGGTGCCGGGTCCCCTCGGCTCCGGTGTGAAGAACAATCCGCCAGCGCTGTTGGCAGAGGCCGCGAGCTGCTCGATCCACGCCCGGTTGATGACCGGCACGCGACTCCCGGAATAGCGGAACATGATCGTGGACGACGGATCGAGCCAGATCGTGCTTCGTCCGCTTCCCTCGCTCGCCGAGGTGCTCCACGAGAAGATGAAACTCTCCCGCCGGCGAAGCTTGGCAGTGATGACGATTTGAAGGTGCATCAGCGCTCGGTCCTCGAACGCGACCTCGATGGCGGAACTCCCGTACAACAGACTGCCCACTGGAGTTTCCGCCCCCTCGACGCCGCTCGCCGATGCCACCCCAATTATGACGGAGACGAGTCGCGGCGGGTGGCGTTGGGAGAAGAGCTACGTCTCGCGCGGGATGTCGACAGGTTCCGGTGAAAAATAAAGACCACCCGGGCTGTTGGCCGACTTCGTCAGCTGCTCGATCCAGGTTCGGTTGATGGAGGGAAGCCGGCTACCGGAGTAGCGATAGAACAATGTGCTGCTCGGGTCGAGCCAGATGACGCTGCGCCCACTTCCGAGTTCGACCGAAGTGGTCCAGGAGAAGACGAAACTCTCCCGGCGGCGCAGTTTCGCGGTGATCACGAGCTGGAGGTGGGTGAGTGCGCGGTCATCGAACGCGACCTCCATGCCTGCACTGCCATACAGAAGGCTGCCCATGAGAGTTGCTCCTCGCTCACGCTCAATGCTAGGGGGTTGCCTGAGGTTGATTCGCTATTCCAACCTTCGCTTCTGCTCGACGATCGGGCGTGAGATCAGGGAATGGTAATCGGCGCCGTCGCGAGGGTGGCCGAACGACCGAAGAGGGCATTCTGCGGCACGGAGTAGAGGTCGCTGAAGATCGTTGACCAGACGTCCCTTTCGTCGATCTGGGTGTTCGTCCAGTCGTTGATGTCTTTGCTCGGATTCATCGCCCCGAGCATCGTCGGCAGCTTAAGGGCGTTGCTGAGCACCAGCATCCCGCCGGCGACGCCGTGATCGGTGCCGGCGCTTCCGTTGACGACGTCGGTGCGACCGAACTCCGAGAAGAC
>JAYVNU010000301.1:0-3159 GCA_043758345.1 Lacisediminihabitans sp. | reverse complement strand
GTCGAGCCCGCGCCGAGGGCAATGCCGTCGGTTACGACACGATCGCGGCGAGCGGAGAGCACGCCTGCGTGCTGCACTGGACACGCAACGACGGCCCTGTCGTTGTCGGCGACCTGATCCTCATCGACGCCGGCATCGAACTCGACAGCTACTACACCGCCGACATCACCCGCACGCTGCCGGTGGGCGGTCACTTCAGCGAGGTGCAGCGGCGGGTCTACGAGGCTGTGCAGGAAGCAGCGGATGCCGCTTTCGCCATCGTTCGGCCGGGCATCCGGTTCCGCGACATCCACGCGACTGCCATGGCGGTCATCGCGCGGAAGACTGTGGAATGGGGCATACTTCCGGTCAGCGCCGAAGAATCGCTGGCACCCGACAACCAGTTCCACCGCCGCTACATGGTGCACGGAACGTCACATCACCTCGGGATAGACGTCCATGACTGCGCGGAGGCCAGGCGGGACCTGTATCTCGACGGCATCCTCGAAGCGGGGATGGTGTTCACGATCGAGCCCGGACTCTACTTCCAGCCCGACGACCTCACCGTGCCCGAGGAGTACCGCGGCATCGGAGTGCGGATCGAAGACGACATCCTCGTCACGGACTCCGGCGCCGAGAATCTGTCGATCGGCATCCCGCGCACGGCGGACGATGTGGAGGCGTGGCTGGCCTGACGCCCGTCAGCGGATGTCGGGGCGCGCCAGCGTCTCCTGCGCGCGGAGGGTCAGTGACGGGTCGACGATGATCTCATAGCGGCTCGCAAGCACCTGGTGGGTCGAGGTGAAGTCTCGAGTGCGGCGGGTGATCGCATACGAGACGATGCCGAACAGCATCCCGAAACCGGCGCCGATGACTATCGCGGCGAAGGCGTAGAGCAGCACGTTCGGTGAGTTTGTGACGAACGTCAGCAGCAGGCCGAGGAACAGTCCGAACCATGCACCGCTTGCCGCCCCCGCACCGGCGACCCGCCCGTAGCTGAGCTTGCCGGTGACCCTCTCGACGGTCTTCAGGTCGCTCCCGACGATGGAGACTTTGCTCACATCGAGGTCGCCGTGCGCGAGGCGGTCGACCACCTGCTGTGCCTCTGGGTAGGTGTCGTACGAACCGAGCACATCCCCCTTCGGGATCGAAGGAAGGAGTCGTGCACGCCGGGTGAATGGGCTCTGGTTGGTCATGTCGCCATTATCCTCTGCGCACCCCAGCACCGTCTAAGTTAGAGGGCATGAGCGCCACGAGAGTGTTCGTCGCCCGCCTCGCCGGGTGCTCCGTTTTCGACCCCGCGGGGGACAAAGTCGGTCGAGTTCGTGATGTGCTCGTCGTCTATCGCCAGAAGGAGCCGCCACGTGTCGTCGGATTCATCGTCGAGGTGTCGGGAAAGCGTCGGGTCTTCCTTTCGATCGGTCGGGTCACCAGCATTGGGTCCGGCCAGATCATCACCACCGGGCTCATCAATCTGCGCCGCTTCGAGCAGCGCGGCGGCGAGGTGCGAGTAATCGCCGAGATTCTCGGCCGGCAGGTCAATCTGGCCGACGGCTCGGGCACGGCGACGATCGAAGACGTCGCCATCGACGACAGCGGACCAGGGGAATGGGCGGTCACCGAACTGTTCATCCGTCGCCCTCGAACCGGACCCTCCCCCTTCTCCAAGGGTCAGACCATGTTCTCCAAGTGGGACGATGTCCGCGAGCGCGCAACCGGGGAAGCACAGTCGGCGACGCAACTCCTAGCGACCTACGAAGATCTTCTTCCTGCTGATCTGGCGAATGCGCTGCTCGATCTTCCTGAGCAGCGCATGCTCGAGGTCGCCGATGAGATGAGTGACGAACGCCTCGCCGATGCACTCGAGGAGATGCCGGAGAGCGAGCAGGTCGACATCCTCGGGCATCTCGACGACGATCGTGCCGCCGACGTCCTCGACCAGATGCAGCCGGATGACGCCGCCGACCTCATCGCGCAGCTCTCCGACGAGCGCGGAGAGGCACTCCTCGACCTCATGCAGCCCGAGGAGGCGGAAGACGTGCGGATGCTGCTGCTGTATGCGCCCGACACCGCCGGTGGCCTGATGACCACCGAACCGATCATCGTCTCGGCGGACGCGACGGTCGCGGAGGGTCTCGCCCTCATCCGTCGCCATGAACTCGCACCGGCGCTCGGTGCCGCGGTCTGTGTCACGCTCCCGCCCTATGAACCGCCGACCGGTCGCTTTCTCGGAATGGTGCACTTCCAGCGGATGCTGCGCTACCCGCCGAACGAACGCCTCGGCACCCTGCTCGACCAGAGACTCGAACCCGTGCGCGCCCGTGCGTCCGCCGCGGAGGTAGCCCGAAATCTCGCGAGCTATAACCTCGTCTCGCTCCCGGTTGTCGATGACAATCACCGTCTGGTCGGGGTGGTGACCATTGACGATATTCTCGACTACCTGCTGCCCGACGACTGGCGAAGTCACGACGAAGACGACCCGATTTCGACGGATACCAACACGATTCCCGTCAGTTCTGCAGCCGGAAAGAAGACCCTCAATGGCTCGTCGCTCTGACCAAGGCCTCGACACCCCAAAGGGACTACGCAGCACTCTCCGTCGCCGAGGCGGTGGGGGCGACCGTGTCGGCCGATTCTCCGAGGGATTCGCGCGGGCGATGGGAACGTCCTACTTCCTCGTCGGGATGACGGCCCTCGTCCTCGTGTGGCTCGTCTACAACTCATCCGCCCCGTCCGGAGTGCAGTTCGACCCACGGGCGACGAATTTCACACTGCTCACCCTCATCCTCTCGCTTCAGGCCTCCTACGCAGCCCCGCTCATCCTGCTCGCGCAGAACCGTCAGGACGACCGCGACCGCGTGCAATTCGAGCAGGACCGCCAGCGCGCTGAGCGAAACCTCAACGACACCGAATACCTGGCCCGCGAGGTCGTCGCGCTACGGTTCGCGCTGCGGGATCTCGCGAGCAAGGACTTCATCCGCTCCGAATTGAGGGCGCTGCTCGAGGAGCTCGAGAAAGACCGTGGAACGCAGGCGGACGGGAAGCCCGGTGCCTGAGCCGGTCGCAACCGCGGATGCCGTTCGACTGGCGCTCTCCCGTGTCATCGACCCCGAGATCCGACGGCCGATAACCGAGCTCGACATGGTCGGTGACATCTCGGTCGATGCCACCGGGGCGGCC
>JAYVNU010000300.1:0-3162 GCA_043758345.1 Lacisediminihabitans sp. | reverse complement strand
CGGAGGTGACCTGGGTCAATGAGCTGACCGTCGCGACCCTCGTCGGCGTGGGTGCCCAATCGGCGGTAGACGAGTTCGAAATCGGCGGACAGCACGTGCAACTCGGCGTACTTCTCGCCGGCTCGAAATCGATCATCGGGGGCAACGGCCAGCAGGGCCTCCGCGTGGTGGGCGACGACGGAGTGGTCTACACCTACCAGGGCAGCACCTGGCAGAGCGCGCGGGTGACGGTCTCGTTCATCGCAACGCAACGCTAGCGGCCGCTCCTCCCCAGCGGCGGAACACATCGGGATCCGACAGCCGACGCGGCCACGATCGTGGGCGGTCTCGAGGCGGACGAGGATCGCCCCGTGGAATCCCGACTGCTCACCGCGCTGCTCGATGCCGCTGCGGTGCTCGCCCCGGTCATCTGCGCCGGATGCGGCTCGAACGATCGGGCGCTCTGCCTCGAGTGCCGTCGATGTCTCGAGGTGTCGGTCGTCGAGCGAGACCTCGACGACGAAACCCGGGTCTTCGCGGCCCTCCGCTACGAGTCGGCGGTGCGGTCGGCGATCCTCGGCTACAAGGAGCACGGGCGCACGGATGTCGCCGCAGCCCTCGCGGTTCCGTTCGCCAGGGCGATCGCGGCGGCGGTCGTCGCGTCCACTCCTCACCGCCGCGTCGAGCTCGTCGCCCTCCCGACCGGGCGAGCCGCCTATCGTCGGCGCGGCTACGACCCGGTACGTCTGCTGCTGCGAAAGGCCGGCCTCGGTGACGACGTCAGGGCGCTCAGGTCCGTGGCCCGGCGCGCCGAACAGAAGGGGCTCGACAGCGCGGGAAGAGCCCGCAATCTCGTCGGAAGCATGACGGCGGTCGGCGACATCCGTGACCGCAGACTGCTGCTCGTCGATGACGTGCTGACCACCGGAGCCACCCTCACCGAGGCGGCACGCGCCCTTCGCGCCGGGGGAGCGCTCGTCGTCGGTGCGGCGACTCTCGCCTTCACGCCGAAGCTGTACGGCGCATCCGCAGACCTTCCAACTTTTTCTCACACCCTCCTCAGCGAAACTCTTGGCATCCCAAGCCGCCGGGTCTAGATTTGGCGAAAAGCGGCGCGAACATCGCTTGGGCTTCACCGGGCGATGTGCCGCATGAGGATCCAGGAGGACGCTGTGGAAATTTCCATCAAAGGTCTTGGCCTGGGAGTCACCGACCGTTTCCGGGCATATGCCACGGAGAAGGCCGAGAAGGTCTCCCATCTCGCTGACAAGGCACTCGCCTTCGAGATAAAGGTCAGTCGGCACAGCGAGAAGAACGGGACGAGCGGAGACGACCGCGTCGAACTCACGCTGATCGGCCCCGGGCCTCTTGTGCGTGCGGAGTCGAGCGGATCCGACAAATACGTCGCCTTCGATCTCGCCATCGACAAACTCGTCGAGCGATTGCGTCGAGCGAAAGACCGGCAGAAGGTGCATCGCGGCCAGCATCGCCCGACGTCGCTTCGCGAGGCGAGCGCGACCGGATTCGCGATCACCGACATCCGGCCGGCCTCGATCGAGATGATCGACAAGGTGCGCACCGGATCCGTCGATATCGTCGATGACTCGGTGCCGAGCGACGAAGAAGAAGACTGGAGCCCCGTCGTCATCCGCAAGAAGGTCTTCGAAGCCATGCCGATGACCGTGGATGACGCGCTTTATCTCATGGAACTCGTCGGCCACGACTTTTACCTCTTCATCGACGCCGAGACGGACCGCCCGAGCGTCGTCTACCGTCGCAAGGGCTGGGATTACGGCGTGATCGGGCTCGACAACCAGGCGCTCGCTGAACGCGAGCTCGCCGGAGCGAGGTCGAAACGTCGCTGACAATCGAGGTTGAGAGAGTCGAGAGGGGCCGGTGCGGCAGCGCACCGGCCCCTCTTTGCGGGGGCGACGCACCCTGATGATCAGCAAAGGCAAGAGCTAGTCTTGGTACAGTTGCACACTCGTTACCGCACGCCGACCGGAATGCCGATGACGGGAAGCTCGCTTCGCGGAAGGATTGCGTCGACACCGAGGCCGACCCGCAGCTAGGCCGACCCGCAGCTAGACCGACCTGCAGCTGGACCGACACGGATGTCTCGCCCTCGGGTCGGTATCGAGCCGCACCATCCGCACAGTTCGATGAAAACCTGGAGTTATCAGTGGCCAACGTCCTCGAAAGGGTCCTCCGAGTGGGAGAGGGCCGAACCCTCCGCAGGCTCGAGCGTTATGCGCAGGCCGTCAATCATCTCGAGAGTGATTTCGCCGAGCTGACCGATGAGGACCTGAAGAACGAGACGGTCGAATTCCGTGAGCGATACTCCAACGGAGAGTCCCTCGAAGACCTGCTTCCCGAGGCATTCGCCGCGGTCCGCGAGGCGGCGAAGCGCACGCTCGGGATGCGCCACTTCGATGTGCAGCTCATGGGCGGAGCGGCGCTGCACCTCGGAAACATCGCGGAGATGAAGACCGGTGAGGGCAAGACGCTCGTCGCGACCCTTGCCGCCTATCTCAACGCCATCCCCTCACGCGGCGTCCACGTGATCACGGTCAATGACTACCTCGCCAGCTACCAGTCCGAGCTGATGGGACGTATCTTCCGTGCGCTGGGGATGTCCACCGGCGTCATCCTCTCCGGGCAGACTCCCGAGGAGCGCCGCGAGCAGTACTCCGCCGACATCACCTACGGCACTAACAACGAGTTCGGCTTCGACTACCTCCGCGACAACATGGCGTGGCAGGCGAGCGACATGGTGCAGCGCGGCCACAACTTCGCGGTGGTCGACGAGGTCGACTCGATCCTCATCGACGAGGCTCGCACACCGCTCATCATCTCGGGCCCGGCATCCGGTGAGGCGAACCGCTGGTTCGCCGAGTTCGCGAATCTCGCGACCCGTCTCATTCCCGATGAAGACTACGAGGTCGACGAGAAGAAGCGCACCGTCGGGGTGCTCGAACCCGGTATCGAAAAGGTCGAGGACTACCTCGGCATCGACAACCTTTACGAGTCGGCGAACACCCCGCTCATCTCGTTCCTGAACAACTCGATCAAGGCGGCGGCGCTGTTCAAGAAAGACAAGGACTACGTCGTGATGAACGGCGAAGTGCTGATCGTCGACGAGCACACCGGCCGTATCCTGATGGGCCGTCGCTACAACGAGGG
>JAYVNU010000299.1:0-3172 GCA_043758345.1 Lacisediminihabitans sp. | reverse complement strand
CCGGTACGGCAGGCAGCTGGTCGACGTCGTAGCCGAACCACGGGCCGTCCGCGAGCAGCACGCCCGAGAAAAGCGGGTTGTCAGCAGAGTGTCGGCCGTGCGCCGACACGTGAAGCAGGTCCACCCTCTTGGCGACCTGCGCCACTGCCTCGCTCGTGGCCGCCGCCCCGACCAGCACGGTGGATACCGACCAGCCGGCCGCGGCATCCGTCACCTCCTCTTCGGCGCGGGCGACCCCCGGCCCGGCCGCGAAACCCGCGGACCGCAGTGACAGTGGCTGCGCGCGCTGCGCGAGCCACCGCGTCGCCGACAGCGGCAACGTGAGCGCCCGGCCGGCGAGCGTCGGCAACAGCGACCACGGCATCCCCGCGAGCACCCCGGGCGGAGTCACTACGAGCCTCCTGGTATCGAGACTCTCGCGCACCGGCCCGACGATCAGTGTGTCGAGCCGTTCGAGCCGGTGCGCTAGCGACGCGTTCACGACCTGCTGCATTCCGGGCGAGAGGGTCGCCGCCGCCATATCGAGATCGGCGAGCAGCCCGTCGAGTTCGGAGCGGATGGGGTCGAGCGGTCCAAGGTCGACCACGCTCGAGCTCTCGGACGTCACGGCCAGGGCGGTCAGTCGCTCGCCCGACCACAGGATGGCGAGAAGCGCCGAGCCCTCCGCGCCGAGCTCGGCCTGCACGTCGTCGAGCGTGGCCAGCTCCTCGAGGCTGCCGGATCCGCGCCCCTCCCACTGCCGCGCGCGGATGGCCGCCCGCAGTGCGGACTCCGCCCGACCGTCGGCCGAGGCAGCAGAGGGATCGGAGGCCCGCAACAGCCGCAATTCCGCGAGATCGGCAGCGCTCGCTGCGTTGGCGGGCGGACGGAGCGGCAGGATCCGACCGGAAAGGTTGCGAGTGCGCTCCGACCACTCGAACACCTCGGATGCCCGACCGCTCGCGACGGCCTGGCGGATGCCGACGGTGATGAGGCGCGTTCCGTGAGCGACGAGCGCGCTCTGTAAATCGAGACTTCCAAAGCTCGACTGCCACTCGGCGAGCTCGTCGAGGCCGGTGCGAGCGAGGCGGAGCGCTCGCGGCCGTCGTGCTTCGAGCACCGCGAGCTCTGCGCCGACCTCACGGCGCAACAGTCGGGCGCCGATCGGGCTCCCCGCCGAGAGTGGTGCAGCCGAGAGTGCCGATCGCGCACCCGCGGCATCCCCCGATTGCAGTCGCAGCCGCGCGCCCTGCAGGCGCAGAGAGAACGCATCGCCTTCGAAATGCCGGGCCGAGAGCGCCGCAGCAGTCTCCTCGATTCGATCCCGAAGGCTGTCGACGGACCGTTTCGAACCGGTCGCTCCGGATGTCACGGCGGCGCCCAATGCGAATGCCTCCGCCCGGAGCGCCCAGCTCTCGCTCCCCCGGCCGCGGAATCGTCGGGCCGCACGACGGGCGACCGCGGCAGCGCGGCGAGCATCGTCGAACAGCAGGGCGCGGGCCAGCGCGAATTCCGCCTCGGCCTGGGCCTGGCGCAGTCCGCGGAGCCCGTAGGTGTGTGCGACCGTCACCAGCAGGTCGATCGCCTCCGAGGTCATGCCGGCGCTCAGCAGCACCTCGGCCCGGTCGGCATCACAAGTGGCGAGCGCCACGGGCGAGAGGGCCGCGAGCACTGGCCGCGACTCGTCCATCAGGTGAAGAGCCGAGATCAGGTCGCCGGCGAGCATCGCCGCGTAGCCCCGGTTATTGCGTGCTTTCGCGAGTTCCACGGGCTCGTCGCTGCGCTCGAACGCCTCCGAGGCGGCATCGAAATCCCGCTCGGCGGCCACGACGTCGCGTCGCTCGAGATAGGCGAGGCCCCGGTTGAGGAGAACCCGGCCCAGTCGCGCCGGATCGGCGCCGAGGTCGGCGATCGCAGCGGTGAGATAGGGCAGGGCGGCATCCCCGTCGCCCCGGCGCAGCTCGATCAGCCCGAGCTGGCTGCCGAGCACCGCCCGGGTATGAGGGCTCAGGCCCGGGGTCTCCAGCCCCAGGAGGCACAGCGCGATGCCGCGGTCCGGATCTCCGGTCTCCGAAACCAGGTAGGCGATCGTTCCGGTGATCCGGGCGCTGAGTTCGGCATCCTGCGAGCGCCGAAGCGCCTCATCGAGAGCGGTGCGGGCCGCAGCGTGCCGACCGGCATTTGAGTGCTCGACACCGCGTTCGTACAGGACCCCCGCCGACAGCATTCCCCATTATGGCGCGGCAGCGGTGACTTTCTGCAGGGCGGCCGACCCGACTTTCACGCGGTCGGCGAGAGGACCCGATCCGAAAGGCTGCAGCGAAGCGGCATCCAGCGCTGATGCCACGGCGCCCGCGATGAGCGGAGCCGCAAACGAGGTGCCGCTCCAGACCGCGAATCCGCCGCGAAAATCATCCGGGTCGATTGATTCACGAATGCGGATGAGCCCCACCAAGTCGCTGTCGACCCGCGCGAGCGGTTGGTTGCCACCGTTGAAGGCCGGCATCGTGGAGAACACTGCTCCCCCTGGTGCGCTGCAGCCGATCCACGGTCCATCGTTGCTGAACAGCGCCACGGTCGAGCCGTTCGGGTTGAGCGCGCGCGCCGCAACGATCGGGGTGGCATCCTCGACCAGCTTCACCGGCCCTGCTCCTCCCTGCCACGGCGCGAAGGCCGCGGGGAACATCGGCCGATCGGTGGCGTCGTTGCCCGCCGAGCAAGTCACCACTGTGCCACACCGTCCCATCGAGGCGAGGAGTTCGTACATCGTCGGGTCGAACAGTCCGTCTTCCGGGGTCTCGTGGTAATACCCCATGGACAGCGAGAACACGTCGACTCCGAGGCCTCCGGGCAGGCCCGACGCCGCACGGCCGACAAGGACCGCGATAGCAGTGAGGGCTGCTACGAGCTCGGATTCGACGATGACGCCGTCGGAGTCAACACATCGCCAGGCCACGATGTCTGCTTCGGGGCACGCCTGGTGGATAAGGCCGGCGATGAAGGTGCCGTGGCCCGACACCTCGTCGAGCGCTCCATCCATCGCGCCGACCTGGTCGCCATCGAGCTCGGGATCCGTGGTGGGATCGACATGCCCGATGGCCGCGCCGTCGAGGCGAACCGTCGTGTCGACGATCCCGTCGAGCCAGGAATGCGGCCCACACCCGGTGTCGAGGGTCGCTACGACCGGGCGCCG
>JAYVNU010000298.1:0-9852 GCA_043758345.1 Lacisediminihabitans sp. | reverse complement strand
CGACGAGGCCGGCGAGGCCGGTATCGAGCGGGAAACTGCGCTGGAATCCCCCGCCCTGCCGGAGCGTCATCACGGTCGGGTCGGCATCCCCCGGCCAGTAGTGGCGCTCCTCCGTCACGTCCTGCGCGACGGTGAGAAGCTGCCGAGACAGCGCGTCGTCGTCGAGCCCGGTGAGCCAATCGTGGGCCGCGAGACTCTGCTCGATGTGCGGTCCGAGGCCCGTGCCGACCGGGCCGTCCAGTTGTTCGTAGCGCGAGAACGCCGGAGCGTCGCCGCGTCGAAGGGTCAGGTATCCGAAGCCGACTGCCGTGACGCCGCGGGACGCGAAGTCGTCGAGCCACGCCTCTGACAGCCGATCGAACTCCGAGCCAGGTCGGGTTCCCCCGTCGCGGATCCAGGTCTCGGCGTAGAGCGCCGCATTCTGAACCTCGCGCTCGATAACCCAGGCGTCGAGGCCGGTCGGGCGCATCCACTCGGCCACACGATCGAGACCGGGCTCTCCCGGCCGGTACTCCCAGTTGCCGAGCAGCTGCGCGATTCCTCCGGGCGAGAGATGCTCGGCCGCCCCCGCGATGACCTCGGCGACGAGCGAATCCCCGACCCTGCCGCCGTCCCGATACTCGTACGACGGCACACCCTCCGCGCGCGGAGTGATTACGAACGGAGGGTTCGACACGATGTGGTCGAAGCGCTCTCCCGCGACCGGATCGAAGAGGCTGCCGAGCCGGAATTCGATGTTCGTCACGCCGTTGAGCTCCGCATTGAGAGCCGCGAGCACGAGGGCTCGCCGCGAGATGTCGGTCGCTACCACGCGCTCGGCGTGACGGGAGGCGTGCAGCGCCTGGATGCCGCATCCGGTCCCGAGATCGAGCGCGCTGCCGACCGGCCTGCCGATCATGAGTCCGCTCAGGGTCGTGGATGCTCCGCCGACCCCGAGCACGTGGTCCTCCGGAAGGGCAGCCCCCGTCGCGAGCTCCCCGAGGTCGCTGGCGATCCACCAGCTGCCGACACTGTGCGCGTCCACGAAGCTGTAGGGGCGGAGGTCGAGTAGCGGATGCGCCGTGCCCCCCTCGACGCGGACGAGCCCGAGTTGCTCAGCGCCATCGACACCGAGCGTCGGGACGGCGGTCGCGACGGAGTCGACCGCCACCGGAACCCCGAGAACGAAGAGCCGCGCGAGCGTTGCGAGCGGCGACTCCAGCCCCGCGGACAGCGCCCGGAACGCCGAAACCCGGTGGCCGCGGTGGAGGGCGGCCGCGGCATCCGGTCCCCACAGGGCGGTCAAGGCTTCGACGGAGAACCTGGCTGCGAAGAGATCGTCGCGAAGACAGGAAGGAAGACGGGCGGCGAGAATCACATCGCAAGTCAACTGCATTTCAACCCCGTTGCGTTCCGTTCTGCCCGGCGTATGACGATGTTTGTGACTCGTTACGGATACACGCTCATGACCGAACGGAGCGGGCCGAAGCGGCTCGTCGACTTCACCCGGCCATCATCGCGCAGAAGGCGGCCACGATGCAGCTGCTCTCCGACCGGCGCTTCATCCTCGGCCTCGGCGCGGGCGAGAACCTCAACGAGCACGTCAGCGGTGAGGGCTGGCCGCCGGTCGCCCAACGCCAGAACATGCTTCAGGAGACCATCCACATCATCCGCGCGCTGCACACCGGCGAACTGGTGACGATGGACGGCGATTACTTTCGCATCGATTCCGCCCGCATCTGGGATCTCCCGGACGATGGCGTTCCGATCGGCATCGCCGTCGATAGCGCCGCTGGAGCCGAGCGCTTCGGCGAGCTCGGCGATCACCTCATCACGGCAGACCCGGCACCGGAGATCCTCGAAGGATGGTCGGGCGCGGCCGATTCCCGCACCATCGGGCAGATTCCGATCTGCTGGGGCCCCGACGAAGACGCCGCAATCGAGGTCGCCCACGACCAGTTCCGCTGGTTTGCGGGCGGCCGGGCCGTCAACGCCGACCTGCCGACTCCGCACGGATTCGCCGGCGCGAGCCAGTCCGTGAGGCCGGAGGATATCGCCGCGCAGATCGCCTGCGGCCCAGACCTCGATGAACTGTCCGACAGCATCCGCGAATACGCCGGCACCGGATTCACGGATGTCGTGCTCGTGCAGGTCGGCGACGAGAACCAGCAGCACTTCCGTGACGAGGTCGCCGGTCCTCTTCTCGAGAAGCTGCGCGGCTGAGAAACTCAGCGCGGGGCGGGCGGGCTGTCGTCGTAGTGCGCGAGCAGGTCGGCAGCGACGTCGTCTTCGATCTCGAGCACGCCCCGCAGCAGGCTCAGTTCACTCTGCGGTGCGGATGTCCCGAGCACAGCCCTCTGCCCGTGCACCGCGACGACGGCCACGAGTTCGCGCGCGTGCTCGAAGGGGCGCAGCGTGCCAGCGGATACCTCGCACAACTCGGCGTGCAACGCCTTGGCGTCGTCGTCGAGTTCGTCGACGCTCCCGCCGATCAGCTCGTCCATCAGCATCGAGGAGTCCATACCGATGGCGCGATGGATGCGCCACGAGTTGACCGGATGACCGAGACGCTCGAACGCCCCCGTCCAGGCCGCGACATGGGCGTAGTTGGACTGGACGAGCGTTCCATCGATGTCGGAGAGGATGGCGGGAAGTCTCTGCGCGGTGCTCATGCGCGACACGGTGCGCTCGCGGCTCGATTAGGCTTAAAGAACGTCCATAGCCGTCGAGGGAGATCGTGAAACCGCTCAGCGAAGCCGACATCCGCTCCAGTATCGTCAACGCGTCACGCGGGGAGATCGAGAGGATGCCGTTCCCCGGGCTGCATGAGGTGCTCTGGCAGGATCGCGAGTACCTCGGCTGGCGCGACCACGGTGCTCCGCTTCGCGGCTACCTCGTGCACTGGGTGGATGACCGCCCGATCGGCATCGTGCTGCGCGCCTCGAGCGTGAGTATGAGGCGCGGTATCTCAGCGATGTGTTCGCTCTGCCGCACCTCACAGCCGTCCGACCAGGTGACGCTGTTCGCGGCTCCGCGGGCGGGAGAGTCCGGTCGGAACGGAAACACGATCGGCACCTACATCTGCGCAGACCTCGGCTGCTCGCTGATCATCAGGATCACGCCACCGAAGTTGCCGATGCAGCCCGACCCCGCCGAGATAGTCGCGCGTAGGGCCGAGGGGCTGCTCACGCGGGTGCTGAACTTCACCGCCGACGTGATGAATACGGCGGGCTGAGGGGATCTCGGCACTCTCGACCGCCGAAGACAGGCTGGACCACCGACTCCGGTGATCCAGCCTGTCGAGATCTCGCCTCCGGGTTGACGTGCCTAGTCGCGGGACTTGCCCGCGGCCTTCGTCTTCTTGTCGGCGCGCTTCTCTTTGAGAGACTTCGATGCGACCGTCTTCGTGGTCGATTTCTTGGGTGACTTATCTGCCATGGTGTGCTCCCTCGCCGCGAATGCACTCGAATTGAGTGTGACCCGAGACTACGCGGAATCGGTGGCTGCGGCATCCGTGATTCGTGCAGGATCGTGTGTTGAATGCGTCAGGATGAAACCATGACAACGATCGACGAGTACATCGCAGCCCTCGAGGAACCCCTGGCATCGATCGCGAAGCGCCTGCGTTCG
This sequence comes from Lacisediminihabitans sp., assembly GCA_043758345.1. Taxonomy (GTDB): domain Bacteria; phylum Actinomycetota; class Actinomycetes; order Actinomycetales; family Microbacteriaceae; genus Lacisediminihabitans. Next base: position 6,243 of record JAYVNU010000298.1, on the reverse strand, counting down.
AGTCTCGACAAGGGATTGCCGGAGCTGACCGCTGCCGTCTGGCACGGACACCCGGTCTGGATGCGCGACCGCACCCCGATCGCCGGGTTCAAGGCGTATCCGAGGTACGTCACCGTGATGCTCTGGCGTGGGGGCGAGATCGTCGATCCGACCGGGCAGCTGATGCCTGCCGGAACCGGTCAGATGACCGCGATCCGCTACCGGTCGGTCGGCGAGATCGACCACACGCAGGTCGTGTCCTGGCTGATGGATGTCGCCGCGCTCGAGAACTGACAGTGGCGACCAGCATCCTGTTGCTCGCAGACACCCACGTACCGAAGCGGGCGCGAGCCCTCTCCGACGATGTCTGGGCGGCGGTGGATGAGGCCGACCTCGTGATCCACGCTGGCGACTGGGTCGACGTGGCACTGCTCGATACGCTCGAGGCGCGGGCGAAACGACTGGTCGGCGTCTGCGGAAACAACGACGGCCCCGAGCTGCGGCAACGGTTGCCCGAGATCGCCAGAGTCACGGTCGATGGCCTGCGCTTTGCCGTCGTCCACGAGACCGGAAGCGCGGCCGGGCGAGAACAGCGCGCAGACGAGAGGTTCCCGCAGACAGATGTGCTGGTCTTCGGCCACAGCCACATCCCGTGGGACACGACGACCCCGACGGAGCTTCGGCTGCTGAATCCGGGCTCCCCGACCGATCGCCGTCGGCAACCGCGCTGCACGATGATGACGCTCGTGGTGGATGACGGCACTCTCCGAGACGTCACCCTGGTGACCATCGACCGGTAGGTGTCAGGTTCCTCGCATCATCCGCACCACGAGGGCCGACAGCGCGCGCCAGCCGATCAGGAACGCCGCGAGCACGATGGCCGCGACGATGACGAAGCTCAGCTGGATCCCCTGGCCGCTGACGACCCGCAGCACCATCCCGACGATCAGTGTGCCCGCCCAGACGATGACGCCGGTCCAGACGATGCGGCGCGGTGAGCGCCAGGCTCGCGCACCGACCCAGCCGACCGCGAGCCCGACGAGGAACGGCCAGAAGGTGGTGAGTGTTCCGAGCACGTTCTGGCCGGGGCTGGCCTCGTTGTGACTGGCCCGCCCGATGAGCACGAAGACGAGTACCAGCAGCAGGTCGACAGCACCCGCGATGACGGCCGGACCGGCGGTTGCTGCCCGATTAATGGGGATCCTCACTTGATGGCGGCACCGGCCTCGAGGGATTCTTCGACGAGACCCCTTCCCCCGTCACCGCATCGATGACCGACTGCCCCGGAGGCAGGTTGGACCGGTCCTGCGCGATGACCTCGGGCATCCGTCCGGAGTCCGGAAGCCCGAACGTCGGTATGCGGCCATCGCCGGGCGCGAGCACGAGGTCGTCGGAGCGGCGCGGCAACGTCTTGCCCTGGAAGAACTCCGGCTGGCGCGTGAACCAGACGATCATCAGCACGACTCCGATGAGCAACCCGGCGAGGCCGACCACCCCGGTGGCTCCGATTCCCAAGATGGTGACGTTTTTGCCCTTACTGTCCTGAAGCCAGGTGGGGTCGAGGAACTTCACGAGACCATAGACGAAGACCACCAGTAATATCACTCCACCGGCCAACGGGAACAGCCCGCGCATCACGAAGTGTCGCACCGAGGAGAACAGCGTCGTGCGATAGAAGAAGACGCAGGCGAAGCCGGTCAGCCCATAATAGAAGGCGATCATCAGGCCGATCGATCCGACGAGAGCCTTGAGGAGAGTGTCGGCCCCGATCGCGGTGAAGAGCAGGAAGAACGCCGATGAAACGATTCCCATGCCGATCGTCGACCACGTCGGGGTGAGGTACTTGGGGTGGATCCGCGCGAATTTCGAGGGGATCGCCTTGTAGACCGCCATCGAGAGAGCGGTGCGGGCCGTCGGAAGGATCGTGGTCTGGGTGGATGCCGAGGCGGAGGTCAGGATCGAGACGGCGAGCAGCGCGAGCAGGATGTGGCCGACCACGCCGGTGCCGAACAGGGCGGGACCGATCGCCGAGAACACGTCGTTCGCGTTGTTGGGGTTGCCGAGCCCCACTCCCTTCGTTCCGATTCCGGCGAAGGCGACGACGGCAACGGCGACGAGCGCGTAGGTCACGAGCAGCAGCAGGGTGCTGATGATAGCCGCGCGCCCGGGGGTTTTGGCCGGGTCAGCGGTCTCCTCGTTGACCGAGACAGCGGTGTCCCAGCCCCAGTAGATGAAGATCGCGGTCAGCATCGCCGGAGCGATGACCTTGCCGAAGTCCAGCGTGAAGGGGTTGAACCAGTCGAGCGTTGGCACGAGCGAGTAGCTCTCCCCATGACCTCCGTAGACGCGCACGAGCGCGAAGATTGCGAACGCGATGAGGATGACGACCTCGAAACTCAGCAGGAAATACTGCAGCCGCGCCGAGACCTCGATCCCGCGGTAGCAGATGTACGTCATCAGCGTGATCCAGAGCAGCCCCGCGATCGTGGTGGCAACCAGGTTGCCCGAGAGCGCCGTGACCGCCGGCAGACCGAACGAACCGACGAGGGTGAAGGTGTACGACCCGGCGATCTGGGCGAGGTTGGCCATCACGATGATGTCGGCGACGATGATTCCCCAGCCGCCCATCCATCCGGGGATCGGTCCGAATGCCCTCGACGCCCAGGTGAACGTCGTGCCGCAGTCGGGCTCAGCCTTGTTGAGTTCCTGGTAGGCGACGGCGATGAGATACATCGGGATGAACGCCAGCAGCACGATTGCGGGTGCCTTGACACCGGCGAGAAGTGCTCCGCCGCTGGCGACGATGAATCCGAGGCTGGCCGCGAGGCTGTAGGCGGGAGCGGTGGATGCCACCCCCATGACGATGCTGGAGATGAGGCCGAGCGACCCGCCCTTCAGCCCTTTGCTGTCGACAGAGTTTGTCGCCGGAACGGTTGCCGTCATCGGTACTCCTCGCGGGATAGGTCACTTTCGGGGCGACACACTCGGGTAGCGGGATCTCTCGTCATCGAAAGAACCGGTTGAATAAAAGTAGTACCGATCTCGACGGTGCGCGTCACCGGCGCGCCACTGCTTCTTGGACGCGTTCAAGCACCCCTGGTACGTGCGATCGCCTTTGCTCGATCGCTGACGCCGAGCTTCGCGAAGATCGAGTTGATGTGGGTCTTGACGGTCGTCACACTGATGAACGTATTCGCCGCGATCTCCCCGTTGGTGAGCCCCTCGACGATCAGCTCGAGCACCTCGAGCTCACGGGCGGTGAGGGTCGGAAAGCGACTTCCCAGATCGGGCTGTGATCGTCCGAAGCTTTCGATGAGCCGGGCACCGACCTCCGGCGCGAACGTCGACTGACCGCTGGCGACGGAACGGATGGCCGTCTCGAGTTCCGCGCGTCCGGCATCCTTCGTGAGATAGCCGCGGGCTCCGGCCCGGAGCGCGCCGACAATCGACTCGTCGTCCGCGAAGGTCGTCAGCACGAGCACCGCGGTCTCTGCATGGGCGGCCACAATCTGCGCGGTTGCCGCGGCGCCGTCGAGACGCGGCATCCTCAGGTCCATGAGCACAACATCCGGGGCGAGTTCGGCCGCGAGCGTCACGGCCTGCTCGCCATCCATCGCCTGGCCGACGACCTCGATGCCGTCGATGAGCGAGAGCACCGTGACGAGCCCGTCGCGCACGATCGCCTGGTCGTCGGCGACCACCACCCGGATCACGCGTCGCTCTTCACGGTCGCCGACACCTCGAACGTTCCGGCGAGCTCTGCGGCGGAGAACGACGCGTTCGTGAGCGCAGCGATGCGCTCGGCCATCCCGGGGAGACCGCGCCCTCCCCCGGTGACCGCGACGGGCGAGCGATGCGGGGTGATCGCATTGGCGACCTCGAGACGTACCTCCGTCGGGCGCCAGGTCAGTGCAACCTGAACATCGCTTGCCGGGGCGTGCTTGCGCGCATTTGTCAGCGCCTCCTGCAAAAGTCGGGAGAGCGCGGATGCCTCGCCCGGGCCGAGTGGATGCGGAACCCCCGACTCTGTCACGTCGATGACCCCGCCGAGCGACCGGTGCGCGCGGGCGAGGTCATCCATGGCGGCGGCGAGATCGTCGCCACCTGTCGACGGACTCACCGCGTCATCCCGCAGCGCACCGACCGCACGCCGTGCCTCGCTGAGCCCGTCGACGGCGAGCTGCCGCGCATCGTGAACGCGGGTCGCGGCATCCGCACTGTGGCCGGCTTCGAGCAGGGCCTCGACCGCATCCAGCTGGATGACGAGCCCGCCGAGACTGTGCGCGAGCACATCGTGGATGTCACGCGACACCGCCTGCCGCTGTGCGAGCAGTTCGGCACGGGCCTGCTCCCCGCGGATGGTGACCCGTTCTTCGAGAAGCGCACGCGACTGTGCCTCGGCTACACGCTGCTGCCAGCGGTTGAATCCCCCGAGCATGGCGACGAGCACGCCGAATTCGATCGAGAGCAGTCCGAGCGCCGGGAAGGGGACAACGAATACCGAGACGGCGATGAGGCCGATCGACCCGATGCCGGCCGTGAGTCCTTGCCAGCGCGGCCTGCCCATCGACCCCGTGAGCTGCAACACCGCGACCGCGACGAGAACGACCCCGATCCCGTTGGAGCCGATCGTGGCCAGCGATCCGGCAGCCGCTAGCGCGAACAACAGGATGCCGGTGAGGCGATGAGCCGTTGCGGGAAGAACCGAGACGGCCACCCAGGCGAGGATGCCGAGCGCAAAGGGGATCATCCACGGTGCGGATGGGCGCGCCACGAGGGCCGAGCTAATGACGATCGCGCCGATCAGGTTAAGCGCCCGGTTCAGCGGCGGTCGGGAGGCATCCACGTCATTCACGCCTTCATCCTCCCCTTTCGTCGGCACAGTATGAAACGCCTACTGTCAGACGCGCACGGAATCGAGCTTCGCGACCCTCGAGCCGAACACCGCGGTGCGGGCGATGCGGTTCGCCGCGAGCACGAGCAGGATCACGCCCGTCGAGGCACCGATCGCCGACCCGTTGCTGCTCGCCCAGAGATCGATCCCGACCCGCACGACGATGAGACCGACCCAGAGAGCCATCCCGAGCCATCCGGTCCGGCTCTCGAATTCGGCGGAGTCGTGACCAGCTTTTCGCGCGAGTGGGCGGAAGCGTGCGATCGCCCCCATGACCGATCCGATGGCCAGCGAGAGCACGATCTCGACGACGAGAACCGCGAGGTCGAGGCCGGTGAGCGAAAGGGATTTCGACTGGGTCGAGATCGTCACGAGGCCGATGACGCCGAAGACGATGGGCACCCGCCACATTTTTGCGACGTCCACCGGGCGCCACTGCATCTGGCGGAATCCGATGAATCCGACGAGGACGATGATGATCAGGATGTTGGCGATGCTCTGCATTGTCATGTCTCAAGCCTCGGGCGAGGCGCTTCGCAGCGACACCACCCACGGGTGGAGCCTCGGGTGGAGATTATCATTGGCGCATGAGCTCCTGGCCGCGCCCCAGACGCCGCGGTCCGAAGATCCTCGCCGCGGTCGTCGCCGTGCTGCTGCTCGTCATCGTCGGTGTGGTCACCTGGGCGCACATCGTGATGCCCGGGTCCCGCGAGAAGGCACTCCTGGCCTTTCGGGACTCCTCCATCTCGATCCGTTCGACCGGGCACTCGATCATCATGACGCCCACCGGACGGTCGACCGGCACGGGCCTCGTCTTCATCCCCGGCGCGAAGGTCGACCCCTACGCCTACCTCTACAAGCTCAGCGGAATAGTGGATGACGGCGTCACCGTCGTCATCACCAAGCCGACGCTCAACCTTGCGTTCTTCGACCTCCGGCCGCTCTCCACATTCACCTCCGATGCGCCCCGGGTGACCCGCTGGTTCGTCGGCGGCCATTCCCTCGGTGGCGTGCGCGCGTGCCAGCTTGCGGACTCGCCGGATGTCGCGGGCCTAGTGCTCTTCGGGAGCTACTGCGCCAACGACCTCTCCCACACATCGCTCACGGTGCTGAGCATCTCCGGCTCCCGCGACGGGCTCAGCACGCCACAGAAGATCGAGAGCGGCAAGCCGCTGCTGCCGAGCGCTGCCCGCTTCGTCGAGGTCGAGGGTGCGGATCATGCCTCCTTCGGCGACTACGGACCTCAGCCGGGCGACAACACTGCCACCATCTCGAGCGGAAGTGCGCGCCGCAGCATCACGGCGGCGCTCGTCGCGACGCTGCGCTGAGGTGCGCTGCTTCTCGGCGGCCCGTCTCCGTCGTGGACGCGC
>JAYVNU010000297.1:0-3176 GCA_043758345.1 Lacisediminihabitans sp. | reverse complement strand
AAGGAGGGCGGAAGAGAGATCCGCGAACCCGGTGGAAGCCGGCGTGCTCCAGTTCACCTCAGACACCGCACCCGCGCGGGTGGTGATCGCCACCGAATCGATGAGCGTCTCCGCTGTTGTGCCGGTGCCGGTGAGGCGGAGGGTCGACACCAGCGTCTGGCGCGCACGGTTACCGTGCCACTCGATGCGAGGCCGAGCGTCTCGGCCGAGAGGGTCGAGACGGAGGGGTCGATGCGAACGGTGCGCGCGCGCTCGATGTACTTGATCCCACCCGCGACGACACTCGGTAGCCACCCACGACGTTGCCTTCGCCGGGAAGCCCCGGGACTGAGCACCCAAGAGGAACCAATGAATCGACGGTATGTGCTCTTGGTGCGGAAGTCACAACAACCCGGGTCAGAGGCGGGCCGACAGCCGGCCGATCCGCGCGAGCGTCGACTCCTTGCCGAGCAACTCCATCGATTCGAAGAGCGGGGGGCTGATACGGCGCCCGCTCACGGCGGTGCGGAGCGGGCCGAACGCGACCCGCGGCTTCAGCCCGGCACCCTCGACGAGCGATTCTCGCAGCACGCGCTCGATGTGCTCGGCAGACCAGTCGTTGAGCTGGGAGAGGGCGCCGGCCGCGGCATCCAGCACCAGGAGCGCGTCGGATCCGGGCATCGCATCGTCGTCGAACTCGAGCTCGCCGTCAGGGGTGAAGAACGGGCCGAGAAGATTTCCGACCTCGCCGAGCAGCGCGATGCGCTCCTGAACGAGCGGTGCGGCCTCGTGCAGGATGACGCGCTCGATCGGAGTCGGCGGGTTAGAGATGTACCCCGAAAGATACGGGATGATGCGCCCCTCGAAATCGGCCGGCGCCAGCAACCGGATGTGGTCGCCGTTGATCGACTCCGCCTTCTTCAGATCGAAGCGGGCCGGGTTCGGATTCACGTCGACGACGTCGAAAGCCCCGACCATCTCGTCAATGCTGAAGATGTCGCGGTCGTGCGTGAGTGACCAGCCGAGCAGGGAGAGATAGTTGACGAGCCCCTCAGGGATGAATCCGCGAACCCGATGGTGGAACAGATCCGACTCCGGATCGCGCTTCGAGAGCTTCTTGTTTCCGTCGCCCATGACGTACGGGAGGTGCCCGAAGCGCGGAACGACGTCGGCGATCCCGACCTCGATGAGCGCGTGATAGAGCGCGATCTGTCGTGGTGTCGACGAGAGGATGTCTTCACCGCGCAGCACGTGCGTGATGCCCATGAGCGCGTCATCCACCGGGTTCACGAACGTATAGAGCGGCGCACCGTTCGGACGCACGACGACGAAATCGGTGAAGCTCCCCGCCGGAAAGGTGATCGGGCCGCGAACGAGGTCATCGAAGCTGAGATCCGCGTCGGGAACGCGCAGACGCAGTGCCGGATGCCGCCCCTCTGCCCGGTAGGCCTCACGCTGCTCCTCGGTGAGGGTGCGCTCGAAGTTGTCGTAGCCCTGCTTCGGATCGCGGCCATTCGCGACGTTGCGCACCTCGATCTCTTCGGCCGTGGCGAAGCTCTCGTAGAGGTAGCCGGCATCCTGCAGCTTCTCGATCACCTCTCGATAGATGTCACCGCGCTCGGACTGTCGGTAGGGGCCGTTCGGGCCGCCGATCTCAACACCCTCGTCCCAGTCGAGACCGAGCCAGCGAAGCGCCTCGAGCAGTTGCTCGTAGCTCTCCTCGCTGTCGCGCGCGGCATCCGTGTCTTCGATGCGGAAGACGAGTTGCCCTCCGTTGTGGCGCGCATACGCCCAATTAAAGAGGGCGGTGCGGATGAGTCCGACATGAGGAGTTCCGGTCGGCGACGGGCAGAAACGCACCTTCACATCGGGACCGGTCGCGGTGGAGAAGGAGGCGTTGAAGGTGGCTGGCATGGCGTGGAAAGTCTACCGGGACTCGCTCGGCGGCTCGGGGCCCGCTCAGGCCGTTCGTTCCCAGCCGCGGCGGGAGAGGTAGATGCCGGTGCCGATGGCGACGGGGATCGGGACGACGGCGAATCCCACCACGAAGTTCCAGCTGGTGAGACCCGTCGGAGTGAAGATCCGACCCGTGGCGGCGAACTGGACAATCGACACGACGACACCGAAAACCAGCCCCGCGACAATCGGGGCAAGCGTGACGTAGCGCTTTTCGCGCTGGGTCCACAATGGCGACGACCACATCATCATGATCCCGCCCACCCAGCCTGCGAACGGGAGTACAAAGGTGCCGAAGTCGATCAGAAGGGCGGTGACGACGACATACCAGCGCTGCGAGCTGGCGCCGAGACGCGGCCCGACGACAAAAGTCTCGGTCGGCCGTGCTCCGACATTGGACTGCGCGCCCAGCTCTGCGTTGGACTGAGCACCCGGCCGGGCGCCGGGCTCCGCGCGCGACTCCGCGCTGGGCTCCGCGCTGGGCTCCGCGCGCGACTCTGCGCTGGCCTCCGCCGCGATGAACGCGGGGTCACCAAACGATTCGATACGGGATGCAGCGGTCGCAGCGTCCAGTCCGCTGAGTTCCTCGGCGACCCCCGCCACGATGTCCCGCCGAACGTCGGCTGGCACGCCCGCAAGGGCCGCGTCGAGGTCTGCGAGGTAGCTCCGGATGACCTGCGGTCCCTTGGTGTTCACGGTGAATCCCCTCCGATGAAGCTCTCGACGGCGGCGGTGAACGATGTCCACTGCGCGCGGAATGTGGTCAGCTGGGTCGTGCCCTCGGGCGTCAGCTGATAGTACTTTCGCGCCGGACCAGCCTCGGACGCCTGGTCGTAAGTCGTGACGAGGCCCTGCGCCCTGAACCTCCCGAGGATCGGGTAGAGCGTGCCGATACTGGCGATCATGCCGCGAGAGACCAGGGCGTCCGACAGCAGCCAGCCATACAGCGGTTCACGCTCGAGCAGGCCGAGGATGCAGAACTCGACCACGCCCTTGCGCAGCTGGGAACCGACATCCGCTGTCATGCATCACAAGCTACCTTGCGATGCAGGCTAGCGCAACCAGTCCGGGCCGATCGGGGTGTCGTGTCTCTCCCGGCCATAACTCATGCAGTTTGCAGGCCAGCGGCGGGCTATGCCCGCTCTCTCGGGGGTTGTCGGCGGCAATGTTCGCTAACTGCATGAGTTATGCGCCGCGGAGAGTGCGGACCCGGAGTGGCGAGGGATAGGTGTCGGGGGGGG
>JAYVNU010000296.1:0-3186 GCA_043758345.1 Lacisediminihabitans sp. | reverse complement strand
CGCGGGAGGTGCTCGACCGGGTGGTCGAGACATTCGGTGACCGGGTCTTCGAGACCGTCATCGGGCGTACGGTCAAGTTTCCCGACGCGAGTGTCTCCGGCACTCCGATCACCCAGTTCGCGCCGGAGAACAAGGCGGCGGAGGCATATCGGCAGCTGGCCCGAGAACTGATCGTCCGTGGCGCTGTCGCCTGAGGTCGTGGTCGTCGATGGCTCTGAGCGGGGCGAGTCGGCCGGATTCTCGGTCACCCTCAGCAACTTCGACGGTCCGTTCGACCTGCTGCTCTCCCTCATCGGCAAGCACGAACTCGATATCACCGAGATCTCGCTGAGCGTCGTCACCGGCGAATTCATCGCCTACCTCCGGCAGCTCGATTCGGTCGAGGAGCTCGACCAGGCGACCGAATTCCTCGTCGTCGCCGCGACGCTGCTCGACCTCAAGGTCGCCGGCCTCCTCCCGCAGGGTGAGCTTGTCGACGCAGAGGACGTCGCGCTGCTGGAGGCGCGCGACCTTCTGTTCGCGCGGCTGCTGCAGTATCGGGCGTTCAAAGAGGTGACGACCTGGTTCTCGGGCAGGTTCGATGACGAATCCACTCGCCACGTGCGATCCGTGCGCCTCGAGGAGAAATACCGCCGGCAGGTGCCGGAGCTGGTCTGGACTCTCTCCGCCGACGACTTCGCCGCGCTAGCGCTTCTCGCCATGACGCCGAGAGAACTGCCGACCGTCGGACTCGACCATTTGCACGCGCCTCTGGTGAGCATCCGGGAGCAGGCGGCCACCGTCGTCGCGCTGCTGCGTCGTGGAGAGCCGATGACCTTTCGTCAGCTCGTCGCGGGCATCGAGACGAAGGGCATCGTCATCGCGAGGTTCCTCGCAATCCTCGAACTCTTCCGCGGCTCGGCGATCGGATTCGAACAGCTCGAGCCGCTCGGAGAACTGACGGTGCGCTGGACGGCCGAACACTGGTCGGACGAGAGCCTCGCTTCGCTCGGAGCAGACTATGGAAAGTGACGAGCTGGCAGACGTCATCGGTCGCGAACAGCGGGTGGATGTCGAGCGCGCGCTCGAGGCGATCCTCATGATCGCGGACGACCCGCAGAGTCTCGTGTCTCTCGCGACGTCCCTCGGCGTCCCCGTCGCCGCGGTGAGGCAGTCGATCGAGCGGCTCGTCGCCGACTACGACGGGGTCGACTCGACCGTGCGCCGTGGCTTCGAGCTTCGCGAGGTCGCCGGTGGCTGGCGTATCTACGTGCGCGGGAAGTACGACGACGTCGTTCGCGATTTCGTGCTGACGCAGAATCCGACGCGCCTGTCGCAGGCAGCGCTCGAGACCCTTGCCGTGATCGCCTACAAGCAGCCGATCAGCCGGGGGGCGATCGCTTCCATCCGTGCCGTCAACGTCGATTCGGTGGTGCGCACATTACTCGGTCGCGGCCTTGTCACTGAGGCCTACACCGACAGCGAGACCGGCGCCATCCATTATTCGACGACCGACCTGCTGCTCAGCCAACTCGGTATCAACACGATCGAGGAGCTGCCGTTGATCTCACCGCTGCTCGCCGATGGATCAGACGGGTTCGACGATGTCCGATAGCTCTCATGCCCCGGTGGATGCCGCCACCGACGGCGTACGCCTGCAGAAACTGATGGCGGCGGCCGGCGTCGCCTCGCGCCGCGTGTCGGAAGACCTGATCGCTGCGGGCCGCGTCGAGGTGAACGGGGAGGTGGTCACCGAGCTCGGGCGTCGTGTTCAGGAGACCGATCGAGTCGCCGTGGACGGCACGGCGATCCAGCTCGATACAACACGTCGCTACCTGATGCTCAACAAGCCGGTCGGAATCGTGAGCTCCCTGCAAGACGACCGCGGTCGACCGGATCTCCAGCGGTTCGTCGAGCGCTTCGACGAGCGGCTGTTCAACGTCGGTCGGCTCGATGCGCAGACGAGCGGACTGCTGATCCTGACCAACGACGGCGAACTCGCCCACGTGCTCGCGCATCCCAGTTTCGGAGTCATGAAAACCTACATCGCGAAAGTCGACGGTCGCGTCATTCCGCAGACGATCGCGACGCTGACGAAGGGGATCGACCTCGAAGACGGCCCGATCGCCGCCGACAAGGCCCGGATCATCGGGCGGGCCGGTGCGACGGAGACGATGGTAGAGGTGACGCTCCACTCCGGCCGCAATCGCATAGTGCGACGGATGCTCGAGGAGGTCGGACATCCGGTGCTCGATCTGGTGCGTCGTCAGTTCGGCCCGCTGCACCTCGGCACACTCGCCGCCGGTGAGATACGCGACCTCACTAAGGTGGAACTCGGCGCCCTCCTCACCATCTCGCGCGATGCGAATGGTGCGGCAGCGGTCGCGTCCGAGGAGGCTGGTGAATAGTGGCCGTTCGCGCGATCCGCGGGGCGATCCAGATCGACCGCGACGACAAAGACGAGGTGCTTCGGGCGACGGCCGAACTGCTCTCGAAGGCCCTTCACGCGAATGAGATCGACACCGAGGCGCTGATTTCGGTGATGTTTACCGCCACGCCCGACATCACGAGCGAGTTTCCGGCGCTGGGCGCACGCCAACTCGATCTCGGCGACGTGCCACTGATGTGCGCGGTCGAGATGGATGTCGTCGGCTCGCTTCCGCGCGTCATCCGGATCATGGCGCTGGTCGAGACCGAGACGCCCCGCAAGTACATCCAGCACACGTACCTCCGTGGTGCTGTGGCACTTCGACTCGACCTGGCCCAGTAGTGATGCAGGGATCGAGGATAGTCGGGGAGGTGCGCGTCGTCGGCGCGGGACTTCTCGGCGCGAGCGTCGGCCTCGGACTCCGAGCCATCGGCGTCGACGTGATCGTCTCGGACGCATCGCCATCGAATCTCAGCCTCGCTATCGACTACGGGGCGGGGCGGGCCGCCCTCGATACCGACAACCCGACCCTTGTCGTCGTCGCTGTCCCACCGGACGTGACCGCATCCGTCATCGCGGCGGAGCTCGCCGCCTGGCCGGACGCGTTGGTGACGGATGTCGCAAGCGTCAAGGTCGCACCGCTCGCCGATCTGCGTCTGCTCGGCGCCGACATCGATCGCTACATCGGGTCGCATCCTCTCGCCGGACGCGAGCGCGGCGGGGCCATCTCGGCGCGCGGGGACCTTTTCATCGGGCGTCCGTGGGTCATCACCACGCAC
>JAYVNU010000295.1:0-3188 GCA_043758345.1 Lacisediminihabitans sp. | reverse complement strand
CCGCACCCGTCGACAGCCAGGAGGCTGAGCATCGTGACATCGCTCCCGCTGCGCATCGACGTACTTCGGAACGCGACGCTGGCCGACGGTTCGGTGGTGGATGTGACGCTCGCGGGCGGGATCGTGACGGGGGTGACGGCGGCTGGAACTCGACAGGCTCGATCACCGGAAACGGCCGCGGTCAACGAGCTGGACCTCACCGGCTTCGTACTGCTCACCGCTCCGGCCGAGCCGCACGCCCACCTCGACAAGGCACTCTCCTGGGATCTGATCAACCCTCCGATGGGAGATCTCGGGCTCGCCATCGACTCCTGGCGCGAGTACTCGTCAGTGATGACGACCGAGAGCATCGCCGATCGCGCGCGGGAGGCTGCACTGCTTCTGCTGCGCAACGGTACGACCGCGATCCGCTGCCACGTCGACATCCTGCACGGAGACGAGCCGATGCGCGGCGTGCGTGCTCTCGTGCGGGTGCGCGAAGAACTTCGCGAGCTCATGGACATCGAACTCGTCGCGCTCGCCGGCCCGCAGGTGCCCGACGAACTGGTCGAGGAGTCACTCGACCTCGGCGTCGACCTCGTCGGCGGGGCGCCGCACCTCGCCCCCGACACCATTGTCGACCTCCGCAGACTTCTGGCCATCGCTCACCGTCGTGGAGTCGGGGTCGACCTCCATACCGACGAGGGACTCGGCGGAGACCCGACACTGCTCGAGTTCGCGCGCATCGTCCGCGACTGGACGACGCCGGTCTCCGCCGGGCACTGCGTCCGTCTCGGAACTCTTGAGCCCCACGCCCTCGCCGAGGTCATCGACGAGATCCTTGCCAGCGACATCGGCATCATCTCGCTACCGATCACGAATCTCTATCTGCAGGGCTGGCAGCATCCGGTGTCCACCCCACGTGGGCTCACGGCGCTTCGTGCCCTGCTGAATGCCGGGGTGAGGGTCGCTGCCGGCGCCGACAATGTGCGCGATCCCTTCAATCCGGTCGGCCGCAGCGACGCGCTCGAGACCGCGTCTCTGCTCGTCACCGCCGGACACCTCACGCTCGACGAGGCGTACGCTGCCGTTTCGAGCGGCGCACGGTCGGTGATGTCGCTGCCGGTGGCTGGTGTCGAGGTCGGCGCGGCCGCCGAACTGCTCGCCGTGCGCGGGATCACTCTGTCTGATGTCATCGCCAATGCCTCCGCCGACCGTTTCGTTCTCCATGCCGGCACCCTCGTTGCCCAGAGCGTCGTCAGTTATGACGTCGCTGCCCCTTGCCCCTGAACACCCCTCTCTCCAGGAAACGAGGTGATGCTGTCGTGACGACCACAGCACCCACGAAACCGTCGACGACTCTCAGCGCCGGCACCCTGCTCGACTTCCGTAATGTCGCCATGCAGTTTCCCAACGGCACGATCGCGCTGCAGGGGGTCGACCTCACCGTGAAACCCGGCGAATTCGTCACCGTCGTCGGCCCCTCGGGCTGCGGAAAGTCGACGCTGCTGCGCATTGCCTCCGGCCTTGAGGTCGCTTCAGAGGGCACCGCGACGGTCGGGACGAAACGCATCGGCTACGTCTTCCAAGATGCGACGCTGCTGGCCTGGCGATCGGTCACGAAGAACGTCGAACTGCTGGCCGAACTCAACGGGATGAAACCGCGCGAGCGAGCCGCGAAAGCCCAGGAGTCGATCGAACTCGTCGGCCTCAGCGGTTTCGAGAAGAATCTGCCCCGCGAACTCTCCGGCGGAATGCGGATGCGCGCATCTCTCGCGCGGTCGCTCACCCTCGAACCGGAGCTGTTCCTCTTCGACGAGCCATTCGGCGCGCTCGACGAGATCACCCGGGAGCGCCTCAACGACGAACTGTTGAAACTCTTCGTCGAGAAGCAGTTCGCGGGACTTTTCATCACCCACTCGGTCTCCGAGGCCGTCTACCTCTCGACGAAGGTCATCGTGATGTCGGGGCGTCCAGGTTCGATCGTCGGATCGTTCGACGTTCCGTTCCCGATGCCGCGGGATCCCGACATCCGCTTCACGCCGGAGTTCGGTGAACTCGTCGGCGAAGTGTCGCACGCGCTCCGCGAGGGACACGGCTCATGACCCTCACGGCTCTGAATGACGTCGGTTCACGCTCAGGCCCGGGCGCCGCTCGACGTCAGGGCGGCATCAATCGCTTCTACAATCGCCGTTCATCCGTGACCTGGTGGCAGCCCGTCGTCGTCTTTTTCATTCTGGTGGGGTTGTGGTATGTCGCGGCGTTGTATTACGACAAGATCGTACAGCTCGCCTACCTCGTTCCGTATCCCCACCTCGTCCTGCGCGAGTTCTATGGCGACCCGTTCTTCACACCGTTCCTTTATCAGAATCTGCTGAACTCGACCCAGGTTGCTCTCACGGGTCTTGCCTGCGCGATTGTGATCGGACTCGTCTGGGCGACGCTTATGTCGCTGGCCAAGTGGGTCGAGCGTTCCCTGTATCCGTATGCAGTCATCCTGCAGTGCATTCCGATCCTTGCGCTCGTGCCACTCATCGGCTCACTCTTCGGGTACGAATTCCTGTCACGGGTGATCGTCACCACCATCATCTCGATCTTTCCCATGGTGTCGAGCACGCTTTTCGGCCTTCAGTCCGTCGACCGCGCCCAGCGCGAGCTCTTGAAACTCCAGGGCGCCGGAAGACTCACTACTCTGCGTAAGTTGCAGTTCCCCGCGGCGATGCCGTCGATCTTCCTCGGACTCCGCAACGCCGCCGGCCTCTCGGTCATCGGCGCCATCGTCGGCGACCAGTTCTTCCAGCGCGGCACCCCAGGGCTCGGCGTGCTCATCCAGGTGGCGAACGCCCGCTTGAACGGCCCCGGTACTTTCGCCGCGATCATCATCGCCTCGCTCCTCGGAATCGCCGTCTTCCTCTTCTTCGGATGGCTGGCCCGCCGCGTCGTCGGCAAGTGGTACGACGTATAACCCGACAAATTTTCCACAGCACCACCCACACAGCACCACCCACACAGCACCACCTTCGCACCCACCCCCACCAAGGAGTACAGATGCACAAAACAGCAGTTCGCTGCGCCATTGCCGTCGGCATGGTCTTTGCTGCCGGAATCGCGCTGACCGCGTGTTCGAGCAGCGCGACCCCGGCATCCACCGGCTCGGCTGCAGCGGCCGGCGGCGTCGACCTCTCCGGCGTCTGCCCCGCGACCGTGAA
>JAYVNU010000294.1:0-3189 GCA_043758345.1 Lacisediminihabitans sp. | reverse complement strand
TGCCCTTCGATAGCGAGAACGGAACGACGCCACGCTGGTAGTCGGGCTGGTCGAAGACAGCGCTTCGTCCACCACCGGCTCCCCCGGCGAACGAGGCCCCGGGCGGCGGCGAGACGTAGCTGAGCTTTCCGGCGGAATCCGCGACGATCTGGTCGGCGGTGTCACCCCAGCCGGTCTCGTAGGCGATGGTGCCGGCCTTGGTGATCCCGAGGCTGGTTCCCCCGACCGCGGTCACCCACGGGGACGATGCTGCGAAGTCGGGTGACGGATAGCCGAGAGCAGCCACCTCATCGCCGTTGTCGCCACTCGAGAAGTAGAGACCGATTCCCTCGCCGGCAGCCTGCAGCTGGATGTTGACCTCACCCTGGATGGCATCCATCGGCAGTGCTTCACCGGTGTTGCCATAGCTGTTGCTCACGATATTCGCGAGCTTGCCGTCGAGGATCTTCGAGACGGCGATGTCGATTCCGCCGCCGCAATTGATGCCACCGACATAGAGGATCTTCGCCCCGGGAGCGATGCCGTGCGCCGACTCGACGTCGAGCGTCTGCTCGCTCTGCCATCCGCTCGGGAAGCCACAGGCCGCCTGGTCGAGGAACTGGGCATTCGTCGGCACGATCTGCTGGTAGGTGGCCGCGGTCAGTCCACGGTCTCCGACCTGAGCGGAGTAGGCATTCACGTCTGACACGATCGACGGTGACGCGTAGGCGTCGACGATGGCGATCGTCTGGCCGCGGCCATCGAGCCCGGCCTTGACCAAGCCCGAGACACCATATGCCGACCGCATCTGGTCCGGTGTGTAGCCGCAATTGAAGGTATCGAACTGCGTCTTGCCATAGGCGGGCGGCAGTGTGACGGTGTGCTCACCCGAGTAGGCCGAGCACTGTGCGACGAGGGCCGGGGCTGCCGGAGCGGCCTGCTTGCTGAAGCCTCGTACGTTGTCGGCCGAGTCGAACTGGCCCTGCTTGATCAGGGTCGGGCGAGCCAGAAGCTTCGACTGGTCGACGCTCACGCCCGACACCTTGCCGGCGAGGGATGCCGGAAGGGAGGGAGCGGATGACGGTCCGAGCAACGTGGTTCCGGCGTAGTGGAAGGCGTGAAGCGATGTTTGGAACGCTCCGGCGACCTGGGCCGCCGTTCCGCGGAACACCACGTACTGGCGGCTGGCCGGTGTCGCCGTGATGCTGAGACCCTGCGACGTCAGGTACGTGACGGCGTCGCTGAGGTCGCTCCTCGTCGGCGCGAACCGCTGGATCCACTGCTGCGGAGTGAGCGACTGACGGAAGGTCGGCGATCCGGGCGTCGAAACGGCCGTCGCGAGAGCGGTCGCCTCCGCTGCGTTGCGAAGCGGGAGGTAGAGCTCCCCCTCGACCGTGGTCGCCGCCGGGGCGGCACCCGCGTCGTTCGCCGACGTCGCCCACTTCGGGACGGATCCGGCGTAGCTGACACGATCGGCCGCCGAAGCGCTCGACGCACCGACGATCGAGAGAGCGGCTACCGCCGAGAATGTTGCAAGAACGCCGATGGTTCGCAAAGCGAACCGTTTACCGTGAACGTGTTCAGACATCCAGGGTCCTTCCCCAATGTGTGGTTGTGCGACAGGTCGCCGCAAACTAGAACCTAAGCCAGCGCTTTCTACCCCACAAGTAGTGACACCGTAAATCCGCGTCTCTCCGTATCTTCGTAACGACTTGGTGCGTGCACAGAGTGTGCTGTGAAGATTTAGCGCGTACGGAGGGCACCCTCATAGAGTTCCCGTCGACCGAGCCCCGTCGCCTCTGCGACCTCGACCGATGCCTCCTTGAGGCGGGAGCCCGACGCGACCAACGTCAGCACCTGCGCTATTCCGGCCGCGAGGTCGAACGCGGGCGGTGGCGCTCCTTCGACCACGATGCAGATCTCCCCGCGAACCCCATCTGCCGCCCAGGCGGCGAGTTCGGACGCGGTGCCGCGCTTCACTTCCTCATACAGCTTGGTCAGCTCGCGGCACACGACGACCCGACGGTCATCGCCCATCGCCGTCTCGAGGTCGCGAAGCGACTCTGCCAGTCGGTTCGGTGACTCGAAGAACACCATCGTGCGCTGCTCGGCAGCGAGCGCGCGAAAGTAGGCGATCCGACCCTTGCGGGGAAGAAATCCTTCGAAACTGAAACGGTCGGTCGGGAGCCCGGAGAGGGCGAGGGCGGTCAGCACGGCGGAGGGTCCGGGCAGCGCCGTGACCGTGACCCCGGCGAGTGCCGCCGCAGCCACGATCGAGAAGCCCGGATCGCTGATCGCCGGCATCCCGGCATCCGACAGCACCAGCACGTCGGTCTCGCGGGCGAGCTCGGCGATCTCCGCCGCCTTCGCCACCTCGTTGTGCTCGTGGAGCGGGATGAGTCGCGGACGATTCTCGATGCCGAGCGCCCGCATGAGGTGGATGGTGACCCTGGTATCTTCCGCCGCGATG
Organism: Lacisediminihabitans sp.; assembly: GCA_043758345.1. Taxonomy (GTDB): domain Bacteria; phylum Actinomycetota; class Actinomycetes; order Actinomycetales; family Microbacteriaceae; genus Lacisediminihabitans. Next base: position 740 of record JAYVNU010000294.1, on the reverse strand, counting down.
ATCTTGACCGTCGACAGCGCGTCGACCAGCCTTTTAGATGCATCGCCGAGATTGCCGATCGGGGTCGCGGCGAGGATCAGCATTCGCCAATCCTCCCATCCCCTCGCTTACCATTGCGGGGTGACCCTCCGCCCCGGCTTCGACACCCTCGTCGGAACCTCTGGTGTCGACCGGCCCGAAAACCCCGACACCCGTCCAGAATCGCCCTCGCGGCTCGATCTCTGGTGGGAGCGGATGCTCGGCACCCCCGCCCGTCGCCGGGCCTGGTACTGGGGTGGCCCCGTAGTCGTCACCCTGCTCGCCGCCATCCTGCGCCTCTGGCACCTCGGCCAGCCGCGCGCACTGGTCTTCGACGAGACGTTCTACGTCAAAGACGCCTGGACTCTGCTGCACCTCGGCTACGAGGGAACCTGGCCGGCCGGAGCCGACCCGCTGTTCAATGCGGGGAAGGTGAACGGTTTCTCGTCTGCGGGGTCGTATGTCGCGCATCCACCGCTCGGCAAGTGGCTGATCTCGTTCGGTCTTCGGGCTTTCGGGGCCGAGAACGCGGTCGGCTGGCGTATCTCGACGGCGATCGCGGGCATCCTCGCCGTCTTCATCCTCGTGATGATCGCGCGGGCGCTGACGAAGTCCACGCTTCTGGCGACGATCGCCGGTTTCCTCTTCGCCATCGACGGGCACGCGATCGTCATGTCGCGCACGGCTCTGCTCGACAACTTCGTGATGCTGTTCACGCTGCT
>JAYVNU010000293.1:0-9897 GCA_043758345.1 Lacisediminihabitans sp. | reverse complement strand
CCCGGTCACATTCCGAACCCGGAAGCTAAGACTCTCTGCGCCGATGGTACTGCAAGGGGGACCTTGTGGGAGAGTAGGACACCGCCGGACTTCTTTGTGAAATGGCCACCCATGACGCTCTGTGTTGAAAAACGCAGTGGCGTCATCGGGTGGCTATTTTGCGTTAACCGGGATTTTGACGCCGATATTTTGACAGCGACCAGTGAAAAGGGAGATGTGGTGTCCGATTTCGGAGAACGCGGGAAGCGTCCGGGTGGCAAGCCGGCGACCGGACGCCCGACTGGCGGGAGACCTTCTGACGGCCGTCCCGCACGCGGAGGACCCAATAGTGGGCGCCCCGAGGCCGATCTGTCCCCGAACGGTCGCGCTGGTCGCCCCGCTCGTCCGGGATACCAAGGGCGGTCTCCGCGAAACGAGTCGGAGGATCGTGACCCTCTCGGACTTCGGCCTGTTCGAAACAGGCATGATGACCCGGTCATCCCAGAAGACGCGCAGCCCAAAGAACTCGACCGCGTCGCTCGTGCGCAGCTGAAGACCCTGAGCAAGGAGAACGCCGACGAAGTCGCCCGTCACCTTGTGATGGTGGCGCGGCTGATCGAATCGGACCCGCCTCTCGCACATGCGCATGCGGTCTCGGCGGCCCGACGCGCCGGTCGCATCGGCGTCGTGCGCGAGACGCTCGCGATTACCGCCTATTCGACGGGGGACTTCGCCCTCGCGCTACGGGAACTCCGCACCTATCGCCGGATCTCGGGGAAAGATGATCAGCTTCCGCTGATGGTCGACAGTGAGCGCGGGCTCGGACGCCCCGATCGAGCGCTGGAGCTCGGTCGTTCGGTACTACGGTCATCCCTCGCCGTCGAGGTACAGGTGCTGCTCGCTATTGCCATGTCGGGGGCGCGACTCGATCTCGAACAGAAAGACGCCGCGCTGGTGGAGTTGCAGATTTCCCAGCTGGATCCGAACACCGCGTTCTCGTGGAGTCCTGCTCTGTTCGATGCCTACGCCGCTGTTCTCGAAGAGCTCGGACGCGACGAGGACGCGGAGAAGTGGTGGGACTACTCCGATCGTGCGAGCGATGCCCTCGATTCGGGGCAGTCCGACGACGAGGACACGATGGAGATCGTCGAGGAGGACGAGCCCAGCGAAGACGAGCCGGGTGATCAGAAAGTGGAAGGCGAGCACCTCGATGACTGATCCGAGTCCGTTGACCGGAGTCGACCTTCTCCTGTTCGATCTCGATGGGGTGGTCTATACAGGCCCTGATCCGATTCCCTTCGCCGTAGAATCCATCACTGTCGCGGCCCGATCGGTACGTGTCGGCTATCTCACCAACAACGCCTCTCGAACGTCGGCCTCGGTAGCGGAACAGCTTGCGGGTTTCGGCCTGCACTCGGTCGCCGACGACGTGGTGACCTCTCCACAGGCGGCGATCAAGCTGCTCGCCGATCTTGTGCCGGCCGGGTCGGTGATCCTCGTCGTCGGGGGAGAGGGTCTCAGCTCCGTCGTTCGAGATGCCGGGTTCATCGTCACGGACTCGGCGACCGACGACCCAGCGGCGGTGATCCAGGGATTCGCTCCTGAGGTCGGCTGGAAGCACCTCGCCGAGGCCTCATTCGCCCTCAACGACGAGCCTTTACGCCCCTGGGTTGCGACCAACACCGATTGGACCATTCCGGTCGCCCGAGGGATCGCACCAGGAAACGGAACGCTGGTCGCCGCGGTGCACAACGCCGTCGGGAGGCTTCCGGTGGTGGCCGGCAAACCCGAGACGGCCATCTTCGAGGCCGCGGTATCCCGGTTCGGCGGCACGCATCCGCTCTTCGTCGGTGACAGGCTCGACACCGACATCCTCGGCGCGAACCGCGCCGGCATTACCTCCGCGCTCGTACTCACGGGAATCGATCGGGCGAAGCAGGTGCTCGCTGCCGATGCAAGGTCGCGGCCGACATTCATCCTCAGCGACCTCCGACAGCTGTCTGAGCCGTACCCGAAGGTCGTCGAAAAGAACAGGGGGGCTGATCACCTCGTGTCGGTGGGGAAGTCGACGGTGCGGATCTCCGGCGGGGCGGTCAGTGTCGTTGCCCGCGGTACTCGGCAGATCGACCTGCTGCGTGCCGCGGCATCCGCGATCTGGAATTCCGGCGCCTCGATTCACGCGCTCCAGGTGGCCCCCGAACTCTATGCGGAGGGTAGCGTTGGGTGATGGTCGGTGACGAAGAGCAGGAGCGCGGCGATGCAACCGATGACGCCGTCGAAGGCAACGCTCTGCTGTCGCGGTTGCGCGTGATCGAAGACCAGCCGCTCGAGTCGCGGGCAGGTGCTTTCGTGCAGATTCACGATCGGCTTCGCGCGACGCTCGAAGGTGGGGACTCACCTGTCTGACCAACGTCCGCCGGAGCAGAGACTGGATGTCGCGCTCTCCGAACGGGGAATCGCCAGGTCCCGCACGCACGCCGCCCGACTCATCGCCGACGGGTCGGTGACGGTCGATGGCCAGACCGCCATCAAGCCCTCGGTGAGGGTGACCGACGATCAGGTGCTCGCGGTGCGGAACATCGATCACTATGTGTCTCGTGCGGCTCACAAGCTGCTGGCGGCGCTCGATGCGTTTCCCGTCGAGGTCGCCGGGAAGGAAGCCGTGGACGTCGGGGCATCGACGGGGGGCTTCACCCAGGTGCTGCTCGAACGCGGGGCCTCGAGCGTCGTGGCTCTCGACGTGGGCCACGGTCAGCTCGACCGCATCCTTGCCATCGATAAGCGGGTGACGGTGATCGAGGGCTTCAACGCCCGGGACCTGACCTCCGCTGGCCTCGATGCGGCGGCGAAGCGGGAGGTCCGCGCCGAGGTCGTCGTCGGCGATCTCTCCTTCATCTCGCTGACGACCGTGCTGCCGGCGATCGTCACGACGGTCGGCCCGCACGCCGACTACCTCTTCCTGATCAAGCCGCAGTTCGAGGTCGGGCGCACCGGCATCCGCGAGGGGATCGTTCGGGACCCGGGCCTCAGGGTCGAGGCGGTAGGCGCCGTGCTCTGGGCGGCGTGGGACCTTGGACTGAAGACGGCGGGGCTCATCTCCTCCCCGATCCTCGGCACGGCCGGAAACCATGAGTATCTGGCCTGGCTGAGCGCGGGCACCGGCAGCAATCCGACAGAATGGATTGACCGTGTTTTCGGCGCCGGGCGATCGCCGAAATTCGAATGCTCAGAGCGACAAAGCACGACGACCCGCCTCATCCGACGCATTCACGAGGAGAACCAGTGGTAGCCCGGCATATGCTCGTCGTCTCACACACGGGCCGCACCGATTCGCTCACTGCGGCGGTGGCGGTATGCCGGCAGCTGACCGACGCGGGCGTCACCCCAGTGCTGAAGAGTGACGAGCATGCCGACGTCATCGCCAAGGCACCCGACCTCGCTGCGCATCTCGCGCTGCTCGAGAATTTCGATACCAATGCCCTCGAGCTCGTCATCGTGCTGGGTGGAGACGGAACGATTCTGCGTGCGGCCGAGATGGTGCGTGGCTCGACGGTGCCGCTCGTCGGGGTGAACCTCGGGCACGTCGGCTTCCTCGCCGAGAGTGAGCGCGACGATCTCAACGACACCGTTCGTCGTGCCCTCGAGCGCGACTACGAGGTCGAGGAGCGCATGACGTTGTCGGTTCGCGTCAAGATCGCCGGGGAGGTCGTCTACGAGACCTGGGCCCTCAACGAGGCGACGGTCGAGAAGGCGAGCCGCGAGCGGATGCTCGAGGTCGTCATCGAGGTCGATGGTCGACCCGTGTCCTCGTTCGGGTGCGATGGCGTCGTCATGTCGACACCGACCGGCTCGACGGCCTACTCGTTCTCGGCCGGCGGACCGGTGGTCTGGCCGAGCCTCGACGCGATGCTGCTCGTGCCGCTCAGCCCACACGCCCTCTTTGCCAGGCCACTCGTCGTCGGACCGGATTCTGTTTTCGCCGTCGAGGTGCTCGCTCGCACCCAGGGCACCGGTGTGCTCTGGTGTGATGGGCGCCGCACCCATGATCTTGCTCCGGGCGCTCGGGTGATCGTGCGCCGCTCGCCTCTTCCGGTGCGGCTCGCCCGCATGCATCAGGGTCCCTTCACCGATCGGCTCGTCAACAAATTCAATCTGCCGACCAAAGGATGGCGCGGACCGGAAGACGGAGAGGCCGGCGCCTCGTGATCGAGGAGATCTCGATTCGCAATCTCGGTGTCATCGGAGACGCCCGGTTGCCTCTCGGACCCGGGTTCACCGCCCTGACAGGGGAGACCGGAGCCGGAAAGACGATGGTGGTCACGGCTCTCGGACTTCTGCTCGGCGAACGATCCGACAGCTCCGTGCTTCGGCAGGGAACGGATGCCGCGATCGTCGAGGGGCATTGGCTCATCGATCCGGCCGGCGCCGTCGCCGATCGCGTGCGGGATGCCGGCGGAGACATGGATGGGGGAGAGCTCATCCTCGCCAGGTCCATCTCCCAGGAGGGACGAAGCCGGGCGGTCGTCGGGGGCCGAACCACTCCGGTGGGTGTTCTCGGCGAAATCGGGCAGCAGCTTGTGGTGGTCCACGGCCAGGCTGACCAGGTGCGCCTCCGCTCCGCGACCGCTCAGCGGGAGGCTCTCGACCGGTTCGCTGGCAACGAGCTCGCCGTGCTCATCGATGACTATCAGCACACCTATCGACGTTGGCAATCCAATCAGGGCGAGCTCGAGGTGCTCGTCGCCGAGAAGCAGAGGCGATTCCTCGAAGCCGAACAGCTTCGGGTCGCGATGTCTGAGATCGAAGCGGTCACACCACGTCGGGGCGAAGACACCGAGCTTGCCGAACGTGCCGAGCGGCTCACCAACCTCGAAGACCTCCGCCTCGCCGCGGCAGAGGCTCACGAACTCATCAGCTCCGAAAGCCTCGACGATGCTCACGATGTGATCGGACTGCTCGAGACGGCTCGTCGCCTTCTCGAGCGCGCGTCGGAGCACGATCCGACACTCGTGTCGATCGGCGAATCGATCGCCAGCGCTGGCATCCTCGTCTCCGAAGTCTCCGTGCAGCTCTCGAGCTATCTCGGCAGCCTCGACGCGGACGGCGCCCGGGAGCTGGAACTGGTGCAGCAGCGACGAGCCGAGCTCGGAGCCGTCACCCGACGGTTCGGGCCGAGCCTCGACGAGACCATCGACTACCTCGACTCCGGCAGCCAGCGGCTGCTGGAACTCGACAGCGACTCGGATCGGATCGACGCGCTCACCGCCGAGGTCGAAACCGATCGTGCACGGGTGATCGAACTCGCGGCGCGGGTGACCGCGATGCGGGTCGTTGCTGCGAGCGCGCTCTCGGCGCGGGTGACGGCCGAGCTGTCGGCGCTCGCGATGCCGGACGCGAGCATCGTGGTCACGGTCACCGATCGCCCGGAATACTCCCAGAGCGGCAAAGACGCCGTCTCCATCCTGCTCGCCCCACACGCGGGCGCCGAGCCGCGGGCACTCGGTCGCGGGGCGTCGGGGGGAGAACTTTCGCGGGTGATGCTCGCCCTCGAGGTCGTCATCGCCGGAAACGACCCCGTACCGACCTTCATCTTCGACGAGGTGGATGCCGGGGTGGGTGGGGCTTCCGCAATCGAGATCGGTCGTCGCCTCGCCACACTGGCCCACACCGCCCAGGTGATCGTCGTCACCCACCTCGCCCAGGTCGCCGCGTTCTCGACCAATCATCTAAGGGTCGTGAAAGACAGCTCGGGAAACGTCACAGCGTCGAGCGTCCAGCAGTTGACCGGCGAGGACCGCATCATAGAGATGGCACGGCTGCTCTCCGGATTGCCCGATTCCGAGAGCGGACTCGCCCACGCGCGCGAGCTCATCGAGACGGCACAGGCCCTCACCGCGTGACCGTGGTCGGCATCCACCGTCCAATCGTGCGATAAGCTAAAACCCCGTGGTGGTCAAACAGAACGCGGACATAACGAAGCATATTTTCGTCACCGGCGGCGTCGTTTCGAGTCTTGGTAAAGGACTCACGGCAGCCAGTCTCGGCAACCTCCTCACCGCACGGGGCTTGAGGGTAGTCATGCAGAAGCTCGATCCTTACCTTAATGTCGACCCCGGGACGATGAATCCGTTTCAGCATGGTGAGGTGTTCGTTACCGACGACGGCGCCGAGACAGACCTCGACATCGGTCACTACGAGCGCTTTCTCGACATCAACCTCAACCAGGCCGCGAACGTGACGACGGGCCAGATCTATTCGACCGTCATCGCGAAGGAGCGTCGGGGGGAGTACCTCGGCGACACCGTGCAGGTCATCCCGCACATCACTGACGAAATCAAGCGAAGGATGCGCCTCCAGGCGACAGAGCAGGGTGCAGAGGGCGAGCGACGGCCCGACGTCATCATCACCGAGGTCGGCGGAACGGTCGGCGACATCGAATCCCAACCTTTTCTCGAGGCTGCCCGGCAGGTTCGCCACGAGATCGGACGCTCGAACTGCTTCTTCGTGCACGTCTCCCTTGTGCCGTACCTCAACGCCGCCGGCGAACAGAAGACCAAGCCGACACAGCACTCCGTTGCGGCTCTCCGCTCCATCGGTATCCAGCCGGATGCGATCGTGCTGCGCTCGGACCGGCCTGTTCCCGAGTCGATGACCCGCAAGATCGCGCTCATGTGCGACGTTGATGCCGAAGCCGTCGTCAACGCCATCGACGTGCCGAGCATCTACGAGATCCCGAAGATGCTGCACGACCAGGGACTCGATGCCTACATCATCGAGCACTTCGGGCTCGAGGCCGGCGACGTCGACTGGTCGGGCTGGAGTGAACTGCTCGAGGCGGTGCACCAGCCGAAACACGAGGTGACGATCGGGCTCGTCGGCAAGTACATCGACCTTCCCGATGCATATCTCTCCGTGACCGAGGCCCTTCGGGCCGGCGGATTCGCGCAGCAGACGAAGGTGCTCATCCGCTGGATCCCGTCGGATGAGTGCGAGACTCCGGAGAGCGCGGCGAGGCTGCTCGGCGATGTCGACGGCATCTGCGTCCCCGGCGGTTTCGGCGTGCGCGGCATCGAGGGCAAGCTCGGCGCCCTCCGATTCGCCCGTGAGAACGGCATCCCGACGCTCGGCCTCTGCCTCGGGTTGCAGTGCATGGTCGTCGAGTACGCCCGCAACGTCGTCGGTCTCGCCGGGGCATCCTCATCGGAGTTCGACCCCGACACGGAGTTCCCGGTCATCGCGACGATGGCAGAGCAGGTCGACATCATCGCCGGGGGAGACCTCGGCGGCACGATGCGTCTCGGCCTGTACCCCGCCGATCTGGCGAATGGTTCGATTGCCGAAGCCGTCTACGGTGCCACGCAGGTATCTGAACGTCATCGACACCGCTATGAGGTCAATAATTCCTATCGTGGCCGCATCGCCGACGCAGGGCTCTGGTTCTCTGGGCTGTCCCCTGACGGTCATCTCGTGGAGTTCGTCGAGTTGCCGAGGGACGTGCACCCGTATTACATCGGCACGCAGGCGCACCCGGAGCTGCGCTCGCGGCCGAACCGCGCGCATCCCCTCTTCTCTGGACTCATCGGCGCAGCCCTTCAACGCCAGGAGGCCAGCCGCCTGTTCGAAGTGACCGAAGGCTGATCGATGGCTGACCTGGCTGACGATGTGTTCGAGGTGACGGTGCGCTCGAGCGAGCGGGTATTCGCTGGACATGTCTGGGACATCCGGCGTGACACCTTCGACTACGGCGGCCAGTCGATCGTTCGGGAGTACGTCGACCACACCGGCGCGGTCGCGGTGCTCGCTCTTGACGACGCCGGGCGGGTTCTGCTGATCAAGCAGTACCGGCACCCGATCGGCAAGCGCGACTGGGAGATCCCGGCCGGGTTGCTCGACATCACAGGCGAAGCGCCGCTTGTCGGGGCGAAGCGCGAACTTGCGGAGGAGGTCGATCTCGAAGCTGCGACCTGGCACCTGCTCGCGGACTTCGCGACCTCACCGGGCGGCAGCAACGAGCTGCTCCGCGTCTACCTCGCGCGCGATCTGACCCCGACGGAGCGGCCGTATGAGCGCAGCGAGGAGGAGGTCGACATCGAGAAGCGCTGGGTCGACCTCGACGACGCCGTCTCGGCGGTTCTCGAGCGCACCGTCTCGAATGCGATCCTCTCGCTCGCTTTGCTCGCTGCGCAGGCCGGTCGAGCGACGGGGTGGACGAACCTCGGTGACGCCGATGCTCCGTGGCCGGCACAGCCGGGTCGACGGGGTGACTAGCGACGCGTCGCCTTCGCCGCTGAGCCGGGCGGTCGACCGCTACCTCAGGCACGTCTCGATCGAGCGCGGGCTGTCGGGCAATACCGTCTCGGCCTATCGCCGCGATCTCGCGTCCTATCTCGCGCTGCTGGCGGCCCGCGGAGTCACGACGCCGGAGGGTATTTCGCAGTCTGATGTGACGGCATTCTCCGCCCTGCTCGGTTCTCGGGACGAGCGGCCGCTGACCGCGTCATCCATCGCCCGGATGCTGTCGTCCGTTCGCACCTTCCACCGCTTTCTGCTCGACGAGGGTCTCGTCGAGACGGATGTCGCGACCGACACGAAACCGCCGAAGCTCGCGAGCAGGCTGCCGAAGGCGATCACCATCGACCAGATGGCGGCGGTGCTCGATGCCGCCGGGGGAGACGATCTGCAATCCCTCCGCGATCGGGCGCTGCTCGAGCTGCTCTACGCGACGGGTGCACGCATCTCCGAGGCGGTCGATCTGAACGTCGATGACATGATCAGCTCCGAGGGAGGGAGCGTGGATGTGGTCCGGCTCTTCGGCAAGGGCGGCAAGCAGCGGATCGTGCCGCTCGGCAGCTTCGCGCGGGCCGCGATCGACGCGTATCTCGTGAGGGCCCGCCCGCTGCTCTCGATTCGCGGGCGAGCAACACCGGCCCTCTTCCTCGGGCTGCGCGGGCAGCGCGTCTCCCGGCAGAACGCGTGGCTCATCATCCGCGCGCGGGCGGAGCAGGCTGGACTCGGCATCGAGATCTCCCCGCATACCTTCCGGCACTCCTTCGCCACCCACCTCCTCGCCGGCGGCGCCGACGTGCGGGTCGTACAGGAACTGCTCGGCCACTCCTCCGTCGCGACGACCCAGATCTACACCCTCGTGACCGCTGACACCCTGCGGGACATGTATACGACGGCGCATCCGAGAGCGCGCGGGTGACCTGCCGCGTTCGACCGCCCGGCCGGGAGTGTCCGGACGGGCAGCGGAGTAGCTCGCCGGTAGACTCGTGACGATCGCAAGCGGTCATCGGAAAGTCACACGCTAGACCTAAGGAATGTCGGGATGACAGCGATGCGGAAAGTCGGAGCGTCAGAGCTCGCGGGGCTCGAAGCCCCGGTCAACGGCCCGACGAACCGGCCGAGGACAGACTTCCCCATCCCGGTGCAACTCGCCTCCCACGGACCGGCCCGCATCATCACCTTCTGCAACCAGAAGGGTGGCGTCGGCAAGACGACCACCGTCATCAGTCTCGGTGCGACGCTCGCCGAGTATGGCCGCAGGGTGCTCGCCATCGACTTCGACCCGCAGGGCGCGCTCTCGGCCGGGCTGGGTGTCCCGAGCCACGACGTTCCGAACATCTACGACCTCATGCTCGGAACGGTGAACGATCCGCACGAGGCGATCCAGCCGACATCCGTGCCGGGTCTCGATGTGATCCCGGCGAACATCGACCTGTCGGCGGCGGAGGTGCACCTGGTCAACGAGGTCGCCCGCGAGCAGATCCTCGCCCGTGTACTTCGCAAGGTGAGCGACGAGTACGACGTCATCCTCATCGACTGCCAGCCGTCGCTCGGGCTGCTGACGGTCAACGCGCTGACGGCCGCCCACGGTGTCCTGATTCCGCTCGAGTGCGAGTTCTTCGCCCTCCGCGG
>JAYVNU010000292.1:0-3191 GCA_043758345.1 Lacisediminihabitans sp. | reverse complement strand
CCACCCGCAGCACCTCGCGTGGCACGATCATGTACTCGGCGAATCCACCCGGAAACTGATACCCCATCGAGAGCTGGTTCTCGCAGACCGAGAACTTTCCGGCGAGACACTCGGGGCAAGTTCCATCGGGAATCGCGGCGATGACCTGCACGCGATTCCCGATGGACCAGCCCTCGACGCCGTCGCCGACGTCGGTGATCTCTCCGGCGATCTCGTGACCCATGACCTGCGGAGGGCTCATATTCGGATGCCCCGATCGCGAGATCTTGACGTCCGTTCCGCAGGCGGAGCAGTTGCGCACCCTGATCTTCACCTCGCCGGCGGAGACCATCGGCTCGGGAATATCTTCAAGCCGGATGTCGCCCGGTGCGTAAAATCTGACGACCCTCACGCTTCGGGAGTCCGGTTACGCACTGTCGTCGTCTTCCGGCGCGAGAAGCGCGTATACCTCGTCTGACGTCGTCGCGGATCGGAGCGCTGCCGCCTTTTCGGGTTCCATCAACACGGTGGCGAGCTGGGACAGCAATGCGATGTGGCCGTTGCCGCGAGCCGCGATGCCGACGCAGACGACGACGTCGTTGCCATCCCAGTCGATGCCGTCGGGAAATCGGAGCACGACCAGCGCATCGGACGTGACCGCGTCCTTGCCGGCGAGGGTGCCGTGCGGAATTGCGACGCCCTCTCCGACGAAAGTCGAAATCGTGTTCTCTCGCTCGATCATCGCGTCGATGTAGGAGGCATCGATCGCTCCCGTGTCGAGCAGCGCCGCCCCGACCTTCCTGATCGCATCGAACTTGTCGGTGGCCGTCTCGGTGAGACGGATCGATGTCGGAGCGATCAGGTCGGTCAGCGCGGGTGTTGCCTCATCAGCCATCGTCAGACCTCGAACGAGTCGCCGTTTTGAATGGCCTTGACGATCCTGGCGACGGCCGGGTCACCGAGGAATAACTGGAACGGCACGACTGGAACGTCGGGCACGGTGTGCCTCGCCCGGTCGGCCAGCCCAGCCTGGGTGAAGACCAGGTCGGCGTCGCTCGGAATCTGGGCGACGGCGGAGTGCTCCACCGTCACCCCGTTCTTCGCGAGTTGCTTCTTCAGCGAGCTGGCCAGCATCACGCTCGAGCCCATTCCCGCGTCGCACGCAACGATCAGCTTCTTGATGCTTGATCCGTCGATTGTTGCCATCAGTTACTCCCTGTTGGTGGTGTCGGGTGCCTAGGCGGATGCCTGGACGGGCTTGTTCTTGTTGCGTGCGCTCTGCTCGCGGGCAGCCTCGAGGTCGAGGCCACTAACGCTGTTGCGGCCAAAGCCGAGCAAAAGCGAGCCGACGACGAACGAGACGCCGGCGGAGACGATGATGCCGAGAAGGATCGTCGGCAGGTCTCCCGGATATGCAACAAGGATGTAGGCGAAGATACTCCCCGGTGAGGCGGGCCCCGTGAGTCCATCGTTAAAAAGGGAGAACATCAGCACACCGGACGCTCCGCCGGCGATCGCAGCGACGAGCAGGATCGGCTTCATGAGTACGTAAGGGAAGTAGATCTCGTGAATGCCACCGAGGAACTGTACGACGATGGCCGCCGGAACCGTCGGACGGATGGCGATCGGGCCGAACAACATCATGCAGACCAGGATGCCGAGGCCGGGGCCGGGGTTCGACTCGAGCATGAAGAGGATCGATTTGCCAGACACGTGCGCCTGATCGACGCCAAGCGGAACAAGAATACCGTTGCCGATTGCATTGTTCAGGAAGAGGATCTTGGCTGGCTCGATGATTATTGAGGCGAGAGGCAGGATGTTCGCCTTTATGAGCCCGTCGACGAATGAACCAAGAACGCCGGTCAACCAGAAGACACCGAATCCAAGTCCGAAGAGGCCGACAAGAGCCGAGAACGCGCCGACGATACCAGCCGTGAAGTTGTCCACCAGCATCTCGAAGCCGCCCTTGGTTCGTCCTTGAACCAAGCTGTCAATCCACTTCAGAAGTAACGCAGCGAGCGGTCCGACGATAAGCGCACCGAGAAACTGCGGCTTGAGATCACTCCACTGCGCTGGTGCTGCCAGGCCCGTGTTGTGCAGGGCGAACGCAAGCGGCGTCATGATGACGCCGATTGTCGCGACGGCACCCACGACCGCACCACGCTGGCCATGAACAGTCCGACCTCCCGTGTAGCCGATCAGGACCGGGATCAAGAAAATGATGATCGGACCGACGATGCTTGATGCCTGCGTTGAGAACGTTGTCGACTGAGTCTTTCCGATAGCACCAAATGCGCGAGCAATCAGGTTGACCCAGCCGTTGGGAATGAAAAGTGAGGTGACGAGCCCCCAGGCGATGAATGCGCCGAGGTTCGGCATGATCATTCCGGCGAGGAATGCACCGCCCCTCTGCACGCGGGCGCGGACACCGGTACCGGTGGCCACGGGTGTGAAATCAGACATTTCAGGTACTCCTTTGTACTAATGAATTCGTACGGATGGGGTGAGGGATGGCATCAGGTGGCCACGAGTGGCCGATCCAGGTCTGGCTGCCACACCAACTGGACGTTCGAGCGGGCGATATCGCCCGGCCCGGGGACTGATGACCCTGGGAGGCTGACGGCAGCGGCGCCCCAGGCGAGCGCCTCGAGCATGGCGGCGCTCTCGTTTGTCTCGTCGAGTGAGAAACGGGAGAGAAATCCTGCGAGGAAACAGTCGCCGGCACCGACCGTGCTCCGCTGTGCGATGACGTTGGATGCGCCGACGATGGCGCCGTATTCGCTGACGAGGACTGCACCGTCGGCGCCGAGGCTCACCAGCACCCGTTCGACACCGCGGCCGCGCAACTGCTCACCGGCCGCGATCACCTCGGCGATCGAGTCGACCGGGTGTCCGACGACCTCGGCCAGTTCACTTCTGTTCGGCTTGACCAGACGCGGCTGGGTGGCGATCGAGGCGAGCAGAGCGTCGCCGCTGGTGTCGATGGCGAGACTCGCTCCGATCGCCGAGACGCTCTCGAGCAGGGCGACGAACTGACCGGTCGTCATCTCCGGGGGCATGCTGCCCGAGATGACGACCCAGTCCGATGATGTCACGGCGGTCGCGAGCACCTCGGTGAGAACGGTGAGGTCGGCGGTGGAGAGCGGTGAACCGGGCTCGTTGAGTTTCGTGATCACGCCATCCGGCTCCGCGACGGTCAGGTTGGATCGGGT
>JAYVNU010000291.1:0-3203 GCA_043758345.1 Lacisediminihabitans sp. | reverse complement strand
CTCCGGGACTCATGTTCGCGTTGGAGCCGAGGATAGTGAATGTGGTCGCGCTCGGGTTGACCACGATGGTGTTGCCGTCAGTGACCTTGATGCCGCTGGTGGCATTGCTGACCGGGAACGCGGCAAACGAGCCGCTGTGGTTCATTCCCCATGTCTCGACCACTATTGCGGCGTTGCGCAGGTCGGTCGCCACCGACGCCTTCCAGGCGCTCTGGCGTTGATTGAGAAACATGGGGATGGCAATCGCGGCGAGGATCCCCACGATGACAATGACGACGAGCAGCTCGATGAGAGAGAAACCCGTTTCGCGATTCCTGCGAGCCTTTGGCCCTCTCGCCAGCCTCCCGCTCGTACCACTGACCATGTGATCGATCCCCGTTCCGTGTGTGCGACTACTTATTGATCTCGTTGAAGATGGTGAAGATCGGCATGTACAGCGCAACGATCATGCCGCCGATGATCGTTCCAATCACGGCGATCATGAGCGGCTCGATGAGCGAGGTGAGAGCCTCTGCCGTGCTCTGCACCTCTTCCTCGTAGAAGTCCGCAACTTTGGTCAACATGATCTCCAGTGCCCCCGAGTCTTCTCCGACCGCGATCATCTGCACCACCATCGCAGGGAAGATCGGCTGCTCGGCGAGTGGGGCGGCGATCGAGTTGCCGGTACGCACCGACTCCTGTACCTTCTTCAGCGCCTCTTCGATCACCCAGTTACCGGAGGTCTCTCCGACGATGCTGAGGGACTGGAGGATGGGAACGCCAGCAGCGATCATGGCCGAGAAGTTGCGGGTGAAGCGAGCGACGGCCACCTTGGCGAACAGGCCGCCGAATACCGGGATCTTGAGCTTGAGAGGATCGACGATGCTCCGGACCCTCTCCTTCTCCTTGTTGAATTTCCACCAGACGTTGAAGCCCACAATCGAGACGACGAGCAGCGGAAAGATCCAGACCATGTTCTGTGAGAGCGTCACGAGAATCTGCGTGGGCAGCGGAAGATGTCCGCCGAGGCTTGAGAACATCGCCTGAAACACCGGCACGATGAAGATGAGCATGGCAATCACCGCTACGAAGGCCATGATGAGCACAGCGATCGGGTAGGTCAGCGCAGATTTGATCGTCGCGCGAAGCTTAACGTCGGATTCGAAATTGTTCGCGATCGACTCCAACGCACCATCGAGGAATCCACCAGTCTCGCCGGCACGCACGAGGTGGATCATCAGGCGCGGGAAGACGCGGGGGAACTTCGCGAAACTCGCGGACAGCGACGAGCCACCCTCGATGTCTGTGCGCACCTCGCCGAGTGTCGAGGCGAGTGCCTTGTTCTCGGTCTGGTCGGCGAGGATCGTGAGGGTGCGCAGCAGTGAGAGTCCCGCCGCGATCATGGTCGCCATCTGACGGCTCATGATGGCGAGGTCCTTGAGCCCGACCCCTTTGCTGAGGAACTTGATCTCCATATTGAGACCGGTGCCGTTTTTGGACTCCTCGATCGAAGTCGGGGAGACGCCCATCGAGCGGAGACGTACCGCCGCGTTCGATTCTGTGGATGCCTCGAGCTTGCCCTTGACAACCTTGCCCTGGGCATCCCGGCCTTTGTAGGCGTAGGCGAGTGTGGCCATTATTCACCGATCTTTCTCGAGTAGGCGTCCTTGAAATCGATGCCGGTGGCAGCCATTGCCTGGGCGGCGACATCCGTCGTGCTATCTCCGCGGTGGATGAGCTGCTTGAGCGACTCGATGTCCTGCGCCTTCTCGATCGCGGCTGCGACCGTAATCATGCCGGCGTTCGCCAGGTCGGCAAGATGTGAGTCCATCGTGTGCATCCCGTGTTCACGGCCGGCCTGCATGGCCGAGGCGATCTGGTAGGTCTTTCCCTCGCGGATGAGGTTGTTGATGGCCGGGGTCGCGATGAGGATCTCGGTGGCCACGACTCGACCCGATCCGCTCGCTTTCTTCACTAGGGTCTGGCAGACGACACCCTGAAGCACGGCCGCGAGCTGGGAGCGCACCTGCCCCTGCTGGTGCGGCGGAAAGACGTCGATGATGCGATCGATAGTCTGGGCGGCATCCTGCGTGTGGAGTGTCGCAAAGACCAGGTGGCCGGTCTCGGCCGCGGTGAGCGCTACCGAGATTGTCTCGAGGTCTCGGAGCTCGCCGATGAGGATCACGTCGGGGTCCTGCCGCAGCACATGCTTGAGCGCGTTTGCGAAACTATGCGTATCGGGACCGACCTCGCGCTGGTTGACCAGCGACTTGTGGTTCTTGTGCATGAACTCGATCGGGTCTTCGACCGTGACGATATGGTCGGCCCTTGTGCGGTTGACGAGGTCGATGAGTGCGGCGAGGGTGGTGGACTTTCCGGAACCCGTGGGGCCGGTGACGAGCACGAGACCACGCGGGAGTTTGGCGAAGCGGCCAATGGTCTCGGGAACGCCGAGGTCTTTCAACTGCTTGATCTCGGTGGGGATGAGTCGGAACGCCGCTCCCATGGAGTTGCGCTGCTGGTAGATGTTGACGCGGAATCTCGCGTTGGCCGAGAGCGTGTAGGCGAGGTCGAGCTCGAGCTCCTTGTCGAATGCGATGCGCTGCTCCGCGGTGAGGATGCTCAGGAGGGCAGACGTGACCTTCGCCCGATTCCAGACCGAGGTTCCGTCTACCTGTCGGAGCACGCCGTCGACACGGATGGTTGGCGGCGCATTCACTGTGATGTGGAGGTCGGATGCCCCGGAGTACAGCACATCGGTGAGGGCGGCGATGAGATCGGCGTCGACGTTGAGGCGCGGGGATGAGTTGCCCTCGCCGGAAGTCGGCTCCTCGAAGAAAGGCGTGTCGTCAAGATCGTCGGCGCCGTCAAGGTCATAGCTCGTAGTGGATCCAGCGGTGATGTCGGCGAGCGCCTGCTCGAGTAGTGCGCTCGTCTCGGTCGGCGCGGACTGAGGCGCGGCGACCCCGGGAGCCGGAGCTTCGAAAAGATCGTACGAGGGAGGCGTGGTGGGCGGTTCGTAGGATTCCGAAGCGGCGTAGGACGACGCGGCACTGGCGGGCGGAATGATCGTGAGGTCGTATGCATCCGGGTCGATAGTCGGAACGTAAGTTGCCGTCGGCGGCGCAACACCGAACGGCGAGGTTCCCGCCACCGGCGGAGCAAGGTCGGGAGCGATCCGCGACTGTTGGCTCGCAAAAAACTCCTCCGGAGGAAGTTGGCCA
>JAYVNU010000290.1:0-3238 GCA_043758345.1 Lacisediminihabitans sp. | reverse complement strand
GGGCGAGATAGCCGGGGGCACCCTCGGCGCTCAGTGTGACGGCGCCCACGGCACCGGTCGGTGTGACCGGGGTTCCGGCCTTGTCGACGAGCTGGAATGACCCGCTTACGACACTTCCGGTCGGCGACACCGCATACTGTGGGCCGGTGTCGCTCACCGCTCCGACGAACGCGTCGGCGGGGATCGGACTCGTGCCGCCGGGTCCC
Organism: Lacisediminihabitans sp.; assembly: GCA_043758345.1. Lineage (GTDB taxonomy): Bacteria > Actinomycetota > Actinomycetes > Actinomycetales > Microbacteriaceae > Lacisediminihabitans. The sequence goes on along the minus strand of JAYVNU010000290.1, from coordinate 3,032 downwards.
GTCCTGTCGGTGCTGTCCGTGACGCCGCGGCCGGTGTCATCCGCGAGGATCGAGCTGTCGAGAACGTAGCTGCTCGAGGCACTGGATGCCGTGGCATCCGTTCGCGCACCGGGCGTCGTTCCCGATCCGCCGCGCACTATCCCGGGCACACAGTTCGCCGGAACAAGCGTCGGCGTGGTCTGCGTGCACACCGGGGGTCGATCGATGAAGCCGTTGTAACCGGGGCCTGGGTAGAGCTGCTGTCCGGCGCTGTTCGTTGCGAGCGTCGAGTTCGGTCCGGTCGGCTCCGTGTGCACGTTCTTGCCGTAGATGTTCTGACCGGCCGCGTCCGCCGCGATACCGGAGGTCGCATTCGGCTGGTCGGAGAGCGTCGGTCCGTAGGCATTCGCGTTGTTGAAGCTGTTGCCGGAGTAGCTGAACGGCGGGTTTCCCTCGTCGAACGTGATGTCGATGAGGCCGCCGTCCTTGAATGCTGGCGACGCCTCGATCATCGGGATGTAGTACTGGAGGAACAGGTCGGATGCGTAGAGCCCGCCCGTGTAGTTCTTCGGCGTCGTCGACGCGGGAGCAGGAGTGCCCTTCTGGTAGATCGGAGCACCGGCCGCGGTGAACGATCCGGAGAGGTTGTTCCCCTTGCAGACGGCGTCGTGCGCGTCGCTGCAGTTGTTCGGCGTGATCCAGCTGAACGACGGCGCCGTGGACGACTTCTGGAGGTCGTGAAAAAGCCCGGTCTTCGAACTGTCGAGGTTCGCGATGTGGTTCGCATCGCAATCCGATCCACCGCCGACCGGTTTCGTGAGGCCTGGGGTGGTACCGGTCGGCGTCGCGGTGCCGGTGAGGCTGTGGAACCACGGGAACGGGAAGTGCTTTGCGACGTACTGGTCATTCGCCTGGGCCCCCGTGAGGCTCGTGACACCAGCGGGCAACGGTGTCGTCGGGGTGGGGCTCATCGCGATCGGGTTCGTCGTAGGGTTGTTGGCGGCTTCACCGGGTGCGCCACAGGTCGCATCCTCGCGACCGGTCTGGTTGCCGAGATCCTGCGCGTAGCCCTTCCACGTTTTGCCAGCCGCGTCGAGCTGGTTGAACAGCGTCGGGGTGTCGGTCGGGTAGGTGCACCCATTCTTCCCGTTCGGGGCGTTCGCTCCGCTCGGCTGTGAAGCGTTCGCCGTCGACGCGACCTGGCCGGCGTCGACGCCCTTCGTCAGGATGGTGGAGTTCGACCCGAAGTCGGTGTTGGCGACGCTGCAATCGGACTGGGTGTCGGCTTGGGCGGACTGGCCCGAGACCAGGGAGATGTAGTTGTCCATGCTGTAGTGACCGGTGCCATAGTAGTTGGTGAGCAGTACGCCCTGGCTCGGCAGTGTCTTCCAGAGGTAGGTGTTCTGGTTGAGCCCGGTGAAGATGGCGTCGTACGACTTGTTCTCAAGGATGATCAGCCACACGTGCTTGATCTTCTGCGACCGATCGCTCGAACTGCTGATCGTCGTTCCCGTTGCAGACGTTGTGCCCGAGGCGCTGGATGCGGCCAAGCCGAGTCCCCCGATCACGAGCGCGGCCGTCGCGACGATGGCAGCGCCCCGTCGCCCCATCTGTGTCAATCCTCTGAATCCCATAAGACCGGTTTACGCCCGTTTCCGAGCGCACCGCCATAGGTCGAGAGAAACAGTCGGATGAACGATTGATGAACGAGATATTTTTCGCGACTCCACCGTGACGTTTCGGTCGGTCGTCGCGTCTACTCCCCGTAGCAGGAAACACCCGCCCACCCCACAGGAGCAGAAGCCATGGCAACCCAGACAACCCCGGTCGCGAAGACCACCCTCTCGACCGGCACGAGCGTCGGCAAGACTGTCATAGTCGACAGCGTCATCGCGAAGGTCGCTGGCATCGCGGCACGCGAGGTACCGGGCGTGTTCGCGCTCGGCGGAGGCGCCGCGCGCGCGATCGGCGCCATCCGTACCGCCATCAATTCGACCGACCTGACTCAGGGCGTCAGCGTCGAGGTCGGCGACACCCAGGTGGCCGTCGATGTGACCATCGTCTCCGAGTACCCGCTGCCCCTTCAGCGCGTCGCGGACGATGTGCGCGCGGCCGTGTACACCGCGATCGAGAGCATCGTCGGCATGCCCGTCACCGAGGTGAACGTGACCGTCAACGATGTGCACATCCCGTCCGATGACGCCGCTGAGGCCCCGGCGACGGCGCGCGTGCTGTGAGCCATTCGGTGATCGGAATCGCGATCGGGGCGGTGCTCGCCCTCAGCTGGCTCACCTTCGGGTTCTGGGCCTTCGTGTTCGTCGCTTTCGCGATGGCCGTCGGATATCTGGTGGCACGGGTGATCGATAGAAAGCTCGACCTTCGCACCCTGGCCGAAGCCTTCCGTGGAAAGCGTTCGTCATCATGACGGGAGTGGATGACGGGGGCGCGCCCCACCGCGGTCGCAACCGCATCAGCGCCCCCGCGTTGAGAAGCGTCGCCTCGGCGATCACCGCCGAAGCGATGGGGGTCTCTTTCGCACGGGTCGGCATCGAGTTGGCCGATTCGAACGGGTCACTCGAGGTCACGGCATCCACCGCCATCACCGTCATCTCGCTGACGGCGACAGGACGGCAGGCCGAGCGGGCCGACCGGACCGGCTCTGTTCTCGAGCGGGCCGGCGGGGCCCAGCACGCCATCCGCGATCGTCTCGCCGAACTGACCGGTTCACGGATCGGTCGCGTGAACCTGCGGCTGACACAGCCGCACATCGAGAACGAGGAGAGGGTGCGATGACCACCGGATCACCGGGCGACCAGGCCCGTATCTACCGGCGCGTGCTCCGCCGCGAAACCCATTCGTCGAAGGCCGGACTCGCCATCGCCGTCGCTGTCGTGCTCATTCTCGCGCTGGCGTACGTCGCGGCCGAATGCGTTCTCGCGCTTCTCCGTCTACCGCCGTTGCTCGTCGCCCCGAAGGCTGCGCTCCTCGCCGTCGTCGCCCTTCCGGCGACCGTCGCGTCGGCGACCCTGATTGCGGTCGGGAGCGTCGTTGCG
>JAYVNU010000289.1:0-10044 GCA_043758345.1 Lacisediminihabitans sp. | reverse complement strand
TCATGTAGACCGCGATCGTCTCGCCGAGCGCGCGCCCGAGGCCGAGCATCGTTCCGCCGATGATCCCGCCACGTCCGAACGGGATGACGACGGTGCGGATCATGCCCCAGCGAGTGGAGCCGAGAGCGAGCGCACCCTCCCTCTCGCCGACGGGCGCCTGCGAGAAGGCCTCCCGCATCACCGAGGTCTGGGTCGGCACGACCATGAGCCCGACGACGATCCCGGCGATGAAGGCGGACGACGTGTAGGCGCTCGCCTCGGTGAGATGCTCGCCGGATCCCCCGGTAACGGCGAAGATTGGAATCCAGGCGAAATAGGTGGAGATCCATGACGAGATCGGGATCACGTTGGCCTGGAGGAAAAACAGTCCCCAGAGTCCGTAGACGACGCTCGGAACCGCCGCCATGAGGTCGACGAGCGAGACGAGGATCGACCGCAGAAGTCCGCGGGTCACCTCCGAGATCAGCAGCGACGTTCCGAGAGCAAGCGGCACGGCGACGCACATGGCGATGATCGCGATCGTGATGGTGCCGAAAAGCACGGCCGCAATGCCGAAAACATGCGTCTCCGGCGACCACTGTTGCTGCACAAGGAAGGAGAATCCGGACACCCGGAGGGCGTCGCTTGCCCGGAGCGACAGGAACAGACCGACCGCGAGCATGATGCCGACGGTCGTGGTGCCCGCCGTGAATGTGACGATCCTGAACAGCGAATCGGAGCGGGACGGCACCGAGAGGAGCGATCTCCGAACAGGGCCGGGAGCAGTGACGGATGCCGCCTCCCGATGGGTGACCGTCGTCGTCACCGGGACCTGCCACCGGTCATCGGGGAAACGAGGCGGGAGGCCGTGTTGACCTCCGCCGCCGGGATCGAGACAAGGGAGAGCGCGATCGACTGGCGCCTGTCGCGCTCGGTGGTGTACCAGCGCGCGCACGTTATCTGTGGGGTCTCTCCCTCGAGGGCGTACCAACCGTAGAGGCCGCGCACCGCATCGCTCACGAGCTTGATATCGAACGCCGCGCCGCTGACGACCGTCGCTGTCGCATCCGCCTCCGCCTCGTCGAAACCGAGGAAGATCTGCGCGCTGCGGGCGAGCATCCGGTTGTTCGCGGACGCCAGATGCCAGGTCACGGGCGGGGCCTCTCCGGTGAGTCGAACAGCAGTGGGGGTGGTTACCGCGCGTCCGGTAACCCGGGCATAGTGGGCTTTCCAGGGCAGCAGCTTGGGTGAGTCACTGCTCGTGAACCGCAGGAAGATAATGCGGGGACCGTTCGACATCGGGCGGAATCCTTCTCGGTGCCAATCGGGCGATGGCAACAAGAGAAGTCAATGGGGGGCCACCGAACGCCGCATAGCCCGGATGCATACTACGACCTACGCGCGCGTGAACAACAGCCCCTGGGCAACCCTGCGGATGCTGCGCAGGTGGGCCCTTCGCGAGGCGCCCGCCGGTCAGCGACGCTTCGAGCGCGCGGCATCCTTCAGCGTGGCTTTCGAACGACCCCTCGACCGATCGACCCTGGCGACCACCCTGCTCACCGGTCCGGTGAGCGCCCAGAAGAATACGGCGACGGTGCCGCCGAAGATGACTGTCAGGCCCGGGATGACTGCAATCGGAATGGACGCGAAGAAGACGACAGGAACCACGAGCAGATTGCGTCGGATCAGGCGATGGATACCGACGTCGATGCGTTCATCGAAAAAGACCCTCCGATAGGTGTGCGACCACAGCCAGAACTGCACGAGGCTGATCGCCGAGACCACAGATGCGTACAGTGCGACCGGCACGATCCGTCCCGGATAGTTGCTCAGCAGACTCGTCGGAAACGGCAAAAATGCGATGAGAAGCAGAAGGACCATGGTGATCCAGACGACCCCGCCGTCGAATCGCCGCGTCACCGAGAACTTGCGATGATGGCCGGCTCCGTCGAGGGCGATGATTCCGCAACTGATCGTGTGGGCGAGGAAGTAGGGGAACAACTCGACGACGGCCGCGCCGTGCTGCCCATTGCTCGGAACTGCGAGCACCGGAACAGTGATCTCGATCACGAGCAGCGTCATGGCGATCGCGAAGAAGGCGTCGCTGAAGAAGTGCAATCGATCGGGGTTCCCGTCTTCGGCGAGGAGCGCCTCGTACCGGTCGTCAGCGTCGCCCAGGCTCCTCACCCCACTAACTGGCGGATGGCGGCAGCGATATGTTGAGCTATGCCCGTAGCCGAGGGTCTCGAAGCACCGCGCCGCGAACGTCGACTCACACCCTGGCGTGACGGGTTCGGATCCGGTGCCGCGGCGCACGAGCACCGCCTGCTGTCTGCCGCGCGCCCGGCGCTTCCCCGGCCCAACGGGATCGGCACCTTCGCGCATCCACTTCTCACGGTGCCGAAGCTCGGCTGGATAACGGCAGACCCGCGCACCGCTCGCGCCGTGCTGAACGATCCGAATCATTTCACCACTGCTCAGCGAGGGCGGGGTCGGTCATCTCTGGGCGCAGATCCTGGGTGACTGGGTCTACGAACTCTTCGACGGAGCCGGGCACTACGACCTCCGAACCCGCGGCCGGGAACTCTTCACCGAGAAGACGAGTGTCGCGTTCGTCGAGGCCGGCGAGCCGCTCGACGTCGCAGACCTCAGCCGCATCCTCGTCGGACAGACGGTGGTCACCCTGCTCGGGATGGCCGTGCCCGGCGGAGCATCGGATGACACTTACCGTGACATCTTCGAAACGGGAGAGCAACTCGCGGCCATCGCCCTCGGTACGACGTCGGATACGATGCTGCCCCCGCAGAAGATCGAACCAACTCGCCGTATCGTCGAGCAGCTGACCGGACACATCGACGCCTCGTTCGCAACCGCACCGGTGTCGACGATCATCGGGCGCTGCCGCGAACTCGGTCTGAGCATCCGGGAGACGAAGGGGTTGTCGCCCCTGCTCATGGTCGCCGGAGCCGAGACGACCCTTTATTCCGCAGAATCGCCAGCGGTGGTTCGGGGCCGGTCGGCACCTCTGTCTCGGCGGGCCACTCGCCCGGGCCGAGTTGACCGCCATGATCGAGTTGCTCGTCGACAACGGGGTCGACTACCCGTGGTCTCCCGCGAGTACGGGCACCGCGTGCGGATCCCATGCACGCGAGTCGTCCGTCATGGTCACTACCCGGCGCGCTTGGCGACCATTTCACACGACTCGCGCAGAGCGTGGAGGCGGCGGGAAGGTGCTCGGCCTACCAGTGCTCGGCCTACCAGTGTTCGGCCTACCAGTGTTCGGCGCCGTCGAGCGAGGTCGCGGCCGGGCGGTATCCGAGCTCGTGCCGCGCGGCCGTAAGGTCGAGGGTGCGCTGCAGCCCGACCTGGCTCACCGCGTACCTGCTGAGGCCCGCACGGTTCAGACGCTCAGAGACGGCCGCCGCCGCGAACGCTGCGCGGTATGGGATGCTCGTGAGGGTGACATCCGCTCGTCCTTGCTTCGCGAGCAGTTCGGCCAGAACCTCGTCGAGCATGACCGGTGCGTCGTCGCCGACATTGTAGATGCGTGTGCTTCCCGGCTCGAGCTGCGCGGCGAGTGAGAGTCGCACCGCCTGCAGCAGGTTGTCGATGTGCGTCAGGGTGTGGAGCACGCGGGCGCCGTTCGGCAGCCGGAGATGCCGACCGTGCACGCCTGCGAGAACGCGCGGGAGCAGCGTCGTGTCTCCTGGCCCGTAGACCGCATGCGGACGGAGGATGACCCCGCCGACGCGAGCAACCTCCCGCTCGGCGGCGACCTTCGAGCGGGAGTAGGTGCTGAGGAAGAATTGGGCCTGGCCGTCCGTCTCGACGGCGTCGATCGTCGGCGTGAAGGCGTCGTACACGCTCGAGGTCGAGAGGTGCACGAAACGCGCGCCCGGGAAAGCGACGAGCGCCCGAAAGGTGCCGTCACGGTTCGCCCGCATCGCCGGTGCGAGCGCCGCACGATCGTCTGTGTCGGCGGCGGCGTGGATGACCGCGTCGACCTCGGGAGCGTCCGCGAGCGGGGTGCGGGCGAGATCCCACTGCCGATAGTCGCCGTTCCAGCCGGACAGACGCCGTCCGAACCCGATCACGGAGTGGCCGTCGGCGACGAGGGCGGTAGCGATCGCCCCGCCGATGAAACCGCTCGCACCGGTGACCGCGATCCTCATCGGTCGGTCGTTTCGACGGAGGCGGCGGCGGCGAGAGCCGCCCGGTCGAGTTTGCCACTTCGACCGGAGCGCGGGAGAGCCGGGGCCGCGAGGATCATGTCGGGAAGCACAGCGGCGTCGATGAGCCCCGGCAGGGCGGCGGCGACCGCGGCGATCAGCGGATGCCGCGCCGTGAGCGTCGGCGGAGCATCCTTCGCCGGCACGACCACGAGTATGACCCGTTCGTCGCCGACACCGTCCGTCGGTACACCCACCATCGCAACCTCGGCGACACCCGGTATGCCGGCGATCACCGGCTCGTAGAGTCCCGGATAGACGTTCGTCGACCCGCGGATGAACATGTCTTTCGACCGTCCGAGCAGCACGATTCGATTCTCGTCGATCGCGGCCAGATCGCCAGTGCGGAGTTCTGTCAGCGGATTCTCCGGCAGGTCGGCGAGGTAGCCGATCGCAAGCCCCGGCCCCCCGAGCAGCAGTTCCCCGTCGACGACTCGCGCGGCGACGCCGGGCAGAAGCTCACCCACGAAATCGCCGGGTGCCGTAAAGGCCAGCTTCTCGTCGCCGTCGGCGATCGCCACCGGAAGGATCTCGGTCATGCCGTAGATGGCGAGGATGCGCGCGGCCGGCCAGCGCGCCCGCGCCCGTTCGAGAAGCGGACGAAGCACCGGCGCACCACCGATGAGCAGCGTGGCCAGCTGCGGTGTCTTCGACGGCGTCGCATCGAGCAGCCTGAGGAGCGCATCGAGGGCGGCCGGCACCATGAAGAGCGCATCGGTCTCGGGGAGCGACTCGAGGTATTTCTCCGGCTTCGCGCCCGGATCGGCCCCCGGCAGTGGCAGCCGCCAGTGGGCTCCGCCGATCAGCGCCGGAATGCCGATCATCAGCTGGTCGGTCAGCAGACGATCACCGGGGAGGAGCCTCGCGTGCGCGGCGAACCCGGCGAGCCCGGTGCCGAGCGATGCTCGCGAGTGCACGACGGCCTTCGGCGCATCGGTCGTGCCGCTAGTGAAGATGATGAGCGCCTCGTGGTCTGCCTTGACCGTCGGTTCGACGGCGGGTCTCGACGGGCTCGACCGCCGAAATGCGTCGTCGAGTAGCGACGCGACGCTCGTTGCCGTGCGGGGAACGCCGGGCAGCCAGCGTCCGGCGTAGAGGTGGCGGGCATCCGGAACGACGACACGGTAGGGCGGAAGCTCGACCCCACGGCGGCGGGCGAGGCCTCGGAGGGCTTTGGATGACGCCGCGTAGAGCATCGCCTCGGCGGCGACCCAGCGCGGGGCTGCGAGTGCCGCCCGTGCGCGGAACATCGACTCCCCCGCCCCGGGGTCGGCGAACACGACCGTGCCCCCGGCGGCGATGATGCCGAGGGCGAGCGAGAGACCGTCGAGATTCGGCCGCACCGAGAACAGCACCCGATCACCCGGAAGGAAACCCATCCGTTTCAGGGTCGAGGCCACCGACGCCATGCGGGCCTCGAGCTCGCCGTAGCTCAGCGTGCGCTTGCCCTGGCTGACCGCCGGGGAGTCGGCGTTGGCGCGGCAGGCGTCGAGGAGTGCGACGAGGATGTCGGTCTTCATTTCGGTGTTCATGAACGCTGCAGCACCACACTCGAGTACCCGGGAATCAGCACACCGCTGGCCGCCCGGCGAGTCACGATGCGGGCGTGCGGAGCGGCATCCATCAGCGCGCCGAGCACGAGCCGGATCTGTGCCATTGCGAGCGGCGCCCCGAGGCAGAAGTGCGACCCTGCTCCGAACCAGAGCTGCTTCAGCACGGCGGCCGCGTTCGTCGACGGGTCGAACGGTCCGAGGGCACGATTCGCGGCGAAGGTGGCGAGGATGACGCGATCGCCCGGGCGCACGCGAACGGGGCCGATCGCGTCATCCGCCACCACGGAGCGCAGCATCACCGGCGAAGGGGTCGTCACACGGAGCCCCTCGGCGATGGCGGCTTCGACGAGCGTTCGATCCGCCGCGATGAGGGGCAACCAGCCACTGTCGATGAGAAGGCATACCAATCGCGGAATATATGAGACGAGCGTTTCCGTTCCGGTGAGAACGAATGCACCGACCGCTCCCATCGCCTCCGCCTCGGTGAGGCCGAGAGCCCGCATCCGTCCGGGAACAGTGCTGTCATCTGTGCCACGGTACGCCGCCTGCGCGTGAACTCCGAGATCGGCCATGACCTGTTTCGCAGAGGTGATCTGTGTCGGCGACAGCCGGGGCCGTGACAGCCGGACCATCGCCGTTATCGACGACACCCGGCGGAACAGCTCGTCGTCGACCACGGACTCCTCCAGCCCGACGAGTCGCGAGATCGCGATGCTGGCGTACCGGCGCACCTCGTCGACGATATCCACCCGATCGGCGGCCCTCAGGGACAACGCGAAGCCAGCGAGGGCGGGCGTGAGGCTTTCGGAGACGAGCGCAGCGACATACGACGGCGCGAACAGCGGCCCGAGTCTACGGCGGAGGCTCGCATGATCGAGCCCCTCCATGTTGAGCAGCACGCTCGGGCCGAGCACCGGTGTCCACAGGTCGGCCGGTGACCCCGGCCCGGTCTTCGTGAAACTCGCGGTTTTCAGAAGGGTGGCTCGCAGTAGGGAAGCATCGGTGACGAGCACGCCCAGCCCCGGCACCCGCCGTACCGGCCTCCGGGAGGCCTTCAGCAGCGGATAGGCGAGTGGATGCGCCGCCCGCATCACCCGCTCCTCCCACCGCGCGGCGAGCGCGTGCGGGGCCGCAGCCACCACCGTCACCGGATGTCCACGTGGTCGGGGCGATAGGCGTGATCCCTGTACCAGAGCAACGTGTTGCGGAGACCCCAGGCGGTGACCCGGCGCGACGAACCGTAGACCACGACGTCGCTGCGGCGCCCATAGCGGCTGGTGAGCGTGCGCACCGCGTTCACCAGCGCCCGATCCTCGTGCAGGTCTTCGATCCGGGTGCGCGGGAAGCCGCCGGCCTCGACGTAGAGCGCCGCCGTGATGCCGACGTTGCAGCCCGCGGCCATCAGGTACGGCCCCTGGTATTCGGGTCCACGGTTGCCCGGACGGAGACGCCCGAACCCCTCCGCGAGATGCACGGCGGCGCGCAGGGCGAGGCGGGTCGGCCAGCCGAGCCCCTCGTCTCTGCGGGGAACGAGCTCGCCGCCGACGAGGTCGAGGGTCGTCAGCGCGCGACGGACGGATGCCGTCCAGTCCGCGCGCGGAATGCAGTCGGCGTCGGTGCGGGCGAGCAGCACTGCGCCGGCCGCGATCGCCGCGCGCATGCCGGTGTCGGCGGCGGCCCCGGTGCCCTTCTGCGGCTCGCTGATGACACGCCAGCGCGGTCGATCGCGGGAGAATCCTTCGATGATCGCGGCGGAGTCATCCGTGGATCCGTTGTCAACGAAGACGACGTCGAAGTCGCCGTCCAGCTGATCTGCCAGCGCGTCGAGGGTCGCGCGGATGCCGGCCGCCTCGTTGAAGACAGGCACGACAACGGTGAGTGGGCGAGTTTCACCCGGGCCGGCCGCGGTCACAGCCGCAACACCATCACGCCGAGGCTGATACCTCCGGCGAGACCGATCAGGGCGATCAGACTGCCCTGCGTGATCGTGCCGGCCTCCCGGGCGAGCAGCAGCTGGAGCGGAAGGGTGACGGAGGCGAGATTACCGTGGTCCTCGATCGTGACTATCGTCTTTCCGCTCGCGACTCCGAGCCGTTCGAAGATCGGCGGAAGGTACGGCAGCGCGACCTGATGGATGGCCACGAGATCGAAATCGCTCCATTCGAGGCCGAGTTTCTGCAGGGTCTCGAGCACGGCATCCGGTCCGAGATCGAGGAACGCCCGCTGCAGAGCCGGCCCATCCATGTCGAAGTGGCTGCCGCCCCGAGCGTGCGGGTCCATCGATCCGCCCGTACCGAGCGTTCCGATCTTCCAGTTGCTCGAGACGGCGACGAAGGTCGAGCCGAGGATGCCGCGGTCGGCCTCGGACACCTCGGCCTGCGACGCCTCGAGGATGACCGCCGCTCCGCCGTCACTCATCGTGTACCCGGGGAATGAGCGCAGAAACTGCTCCCTACTCTCCAGTTGCCAGCGCACCGCGTGCGACGGCTGCTCCCCGCTCACGATCAGCACCCGGCGATACTGGCCACTCTGGATCAGCGCATCGGCGACCTGCATCGCGTTCAGCACGCTGTTGCAGGCGTTCTTGATGTCCATGACCGGGCAGTCGAGACCGAGCTTCGCCGCGACGATGTGGCTCGTCGCCGGTTCGATGAGGTCCTGGCTCGCGCTGGCGAAGAGGAGGAGATCGATCCGGCCGGGAGACTCCGCAAGCGCGTCTCTCGCCGCGGCCACCGCGAGGTCCGAAGTCTGCCAGCCCTCCGGACGAAGGTGCACTGTCTTCACCCCGGTCAGTCGTCCGATCAGCCCCGTTGCGAGCGTCAACCGTGGGTTTCGCCGACGAAGCTCCCGCTCGGTCTCCGCGGTCGTTCTCGTGCTCTCCGGCAGGTAGACGCCGAGGCCCGCAACACGGGATCTGGTGGGTGGCACGATTCGACTTTAGCGACGAGTCCCTCCCCGCGCGCTTATGGTAATTTGCAGAAGCGACTGGAGAATCAGGACCGTTGTCGGCACCGGTGCGAACGGCTCGATCGGCGGCCAGCTCATGCGAGAACTCGGGGCCGATGCGCTCGCGATCACCCGCGCGGATGTCACCGGTGTCATCCGCGGTCCGGCCGGCTCGGGACTCGTCAGCACCATCGCCGACCCGGATGTGGTGGATGTCGCAACCACCGTGCTTCCGGACCCCGCCCACAGCGGCGCGACCTACGATCTCACCGGCCCGGAGGCACTCTCCGTGACGGATGTCGCGGCATGCCTCTCCCGCGTCTCCGGACGCGACGCGCTGGCGTTCGACCACTTCCTCGCCGAGAATCCGTCGACCTGGGCGCACCTGCTTCGGTAGCCGGCCTCAGGCCTCGAGCACCTCGCTGAGCTCGAGCCAGCGCAGCTCGAGTTCCGCCATCGAATCCTCGAGGGTCGACAGCTCCTTCTGCAGCCGGGCGAGACCCGCGTAGTCGCCCTGGTCGTGGGTCGCGAACTGCGTGTGGATGGCGTCGATGCCGGTGGTGACCTTCTCGAGCCGGCGACTGACCGATCCGAGTTCCTTCTGGGCATTGCGGAGATCCGCGCCCGTCAGCTTCGTGCGGCCCTTGGAATTGATGCTCGACACCGTTGCTTTTTCCTCCCGGTGCGACTCCGTCACCGTCTGCCCGCGGGTGCCCTGCTGACGGCGAAGGTCGAGGTACTGGTCGACGCCGCCCGGGAGGTGTCGCATCCGCTTGTCGAGAATGCCGTACTGGTTGTCGGTGACCCGCTCGAGAAGATAGCGATCGTGGCTGACGACGATGAGGGTGCCCGGCCACGAATCGAGGAGGTCTTCGATCGCGGCGAGGATGTCGGTGTCCAGGTCGTTCGTCGGCTCGTCCAGGATGAGCACATTCGGTTCGCCGAGCAGGATGAGCAGCAGCTGCAGCCGACGCTTCTGGCCACCACTGAGATCCTTGACCTGGGTGCTGAGCTGGGCGCTCATGAATCCCATTCGCTCGAGCAGCTGGCCGGGAGTCAGCTCCTTTCCGCCCGTCACGTAGGAGCTCTTCTGGCGGGCGATGACATCCATGACGCGGTCGTCGAGGATGTCGACGAGCTCGCCGAGCTGCTGGCTCAGGATGGCGACGCGGATCGTCTTGCCGCGCTTGACCCGGCCGGAAGTCGGAAGCAGCGTGCCGGCGATGAGCGCGAGAAGGGTCGACTTACCGGCGCCGTTGACACCGAGGATGCCGGTGCGTTCGCCGGGAGCGACCCGCCATTCGATGTCTTTCAGCACCTCCTTGCCACCGGTGGTG
>JAYVNU010000288.1:0-3260 GCA_043758345.1 Lacisediminihabitans sp. | reverse complement strand
CACCATTCCGGCAGCGCAGGTCGGGATCATCGAAGATCTCGCGCTCGACCTCGGGGCGGTTCCGGTGCTGATGACCGCGGAGCAGCACGACGCCGGCGTCGCCCTCGTCTCCCATGTGCCCCAGGTGATCTCGTCCCTGCTCGCCAAACGTCTGAACGGTGCGACCGAGAGCGCCGTGGGGCTCGCCGGCCAGGGACTCCGTGACACCACCCGCATCGCGTCGAGTGATCCGGAGCTCTGGGTGCAGATCCTCGGGGCGAACTCCTCGTCGGTGGTCGACATCCTGCGTGCCTACCGTGACGATCTCGATGCGGTCGTCGGCATCCTCGAGTCTCCGGCCGTTCCGGGTGCGCGTCGGGCGCTGGCTGAACTGCTGGCCGGGGGCAACACCGGCGTTGCCCGCATCCCGGGCAAGCACGGGCTGGATCGGCGATTCAGCCAGATCGTCGTCATGGTCAACGACACCCCCGGTGAGCTCGCGAGACTGCTCGCCGAGATTGGCGAGATCGGCGTCAACCTCGAAGACCTCAGGCTCGAGCACTCTCCCGGAGTGCAGATCGGGCTCGCCGAGATCTCGGTGCTCCCCGAGGTCGAAGTCGGCCTCGTCTCAGATCTGGAGGCGCGCGGATGGCGCATAGCGGAGGCGGCGCGATGAACGTCGTGGTGGCGATCGACGGGCCAGCCGGCAGCGGCAAGTCGAGCGTGAGTCGAGCGGCCGCCCGCGCGTTGGGCTTCGACTACCAGGACAGTGGGGCGGCGTACCGCGCGCTCGCCTGGAACGCGCTCGAACGCGGGGTCGACGTTGAGGACGCCGACGCGGTGGTCGGCTCACTCGCATCCTTCGACTATTCGATCGGGATCGATCCCGACGACTACTTTGTGCGGGTGGGGGAGACGGATGTCACAGACGCCATCCGAGAACCTCGAGTCACCGGGGTCGTCAGTCAGATCGCGCGGGTGCCGTCGGTGCGCGCGCACCTCGTCGAGGTATTCCGCGGGGTGATCGCCGGAAGTACCGCCCCGGGGATCATCACCGAGGGGCGCGACATCACCACTGTGGTTTCGCCCGACGCCGATGTGCGGATTCTGCTCACCGCATCCGAAGAAGCTAGAATGACGAGGCGTTCGCTGGAGATTCCAACGCAATCGGCCAGCGATGTCGGCAGGCAACTGAGTTCTCGCGATGCAGAGGACTCGAAGGTGGTCGATTTCATGAACGCCGCTGATGGTGTCGACACCATCGATTCAACCAACCTCGACTTCGATCAGACCGTCTCAGCGGTCGTCGAGCTCGTCACACATTCGCGGGTCGGCTAGCGCACAGTCAGACCTCACAAAGGATTTCCCATGCCAGACAACGACTCAAAAGATGGCTATGGAGATGTCGACCCCGAACTCAGCGAGCGGGTGACCTCCATAGACGAGGCGGATGCGCTGATGCGGGCGAACTCGCTCCGCCAGGGTCTCGCCGACTACGACCTCGACGACGAAGACTTCGATCTTCTCGACAGCGAGTCGGACGACCCCGATGCGCTCGTCTACCTTCCCGCGCTTCCGGTGCTCGCCATCGTCGGTCGGCCGAACGTTGGAAAGTCGGCGCTCGTCAACCGCATCCTCGGGCGTCGCGAGGCCGTCGTGCAAGATACTCCGGGAGTCACCCGCGACCGCGTCGCCTATAAGGCCGAGCACGGAACGCGCCGTTTCACCCTGATGGACACCGGCGGATGGGAGCCGGATGCCAAGGGCATCAACGCATCCGTCGCGGCCCAGGCGGAGATCGCCGTCGACCTGGCTGACGCGGTGCTGTTCATCGTCGACGCGAACGTCGGCGCGACCTCAACCGACGAGCACGTTGTCAAGATGCTTCGCGGTACGAAGAAGCCCGTCATCCTCGTCGCCAACAAGGTGGACGATGCCCGCCAGGAGCCGGAGGCCGCCATCCTCTGGAGCCTCGGTCTCGGTGAGCCGTGGCCCGTCTCCGCCCTTCACGGCCGCGGTGTCGCCGACCTGCTCGACCACATCATGACCGTGCTGCCAGAGGTGTCGACTGTCGCCAAAGACGAGGTCGGTGGCCCGCGTCGCGTCGCGATCCTCGGGCGACCGAACGTTGGGAAATCCTCGCTGCTCAACAAGGCCGTCGGCGAGGAGCGTGTTGTCGTCAACGAGATGGCTGGCACGACGCGAGACCCGGTCGACGAGCAGGTGGAGATTGCCGGGAAGGTGTGGCGTTTTGTCGACACCGCCGGAATCCGTCGTCGGATGAACCTCGCACAGGGCGCCGACTTCTACGCGTCGCTGCGCACGACCGCGGCCCTCGAGAAGGCCGAGGTCGCCATCGTCGTGCTCGACGTGAGTGACGTGATCAGCGAGCAGGACATCCGCATCATCGACCTCGTGCTCGAATCGGGGCGCGCGCTGGTGCTCGCATTTAACAAGTGGGACCTTCTGGATGACGACCGCCGCCGCTACCTGGAGCGGGAGATCGAACAGGATCTCGCGCATGTGTCATGGGCGCCCCGCGTCAACATCTCGGCGAAGACCGGGCGGCACCTCGAGAAACTGGTTCCGGCGCTCGAGCTGGCCCTCGAGTCGTGGGACACCCGAATTCCGACCGGAAAGTTCAACGCGCTGCTCGCGGAGCTCACCGCTGAGCACCCGCATCCCGTTCGTGGTGGGAAGCAACCGCGCATCCTCTTCGGAACCCAGGCCGCGTCGCGGCCGCCGACGTTCGTGCTCTTTACTACAGGATTCCTCGACCCCGGTTATCGCCGGTTCATCACGCGTCGCCTTCGCGAGATCTTCGGTTTCGAGGGAAGCCCCATCAACGTGAACATGCGGGTGCGGGAGAAGCGCAAGCGCACCTAGCGGCAGAACCCTCCGTGCAGGATGGTGCAGACTTAAGCGATGTCCGACCAGCCGCCGCCCCTGCCGCCCGGGTACATCCGCGACCCGGGTGATGCTTGGGTTTACGGCCCGGACGGCGAGAAATTCTGGGGCCGATTCGGCGCCGCCGGACTGCTGGTCTGGCACCGCTCGCTCGGCATCCTGCTGCAGCACCGGGTCGGCTGGAGTCACTTCGGCGGCACCTGGGGCCTTCCGGGCGGTGCCCGCAAACAGGGCGAGTCCGCGGTGGATGGGGCCATGCGCGAGGCCGCGGAGGAGGCGACGGTGCCTCGCGACGTGTTGCGGATGATCGAGACATCCGTGCTGGATCTCGGGTACTGGTCGTACACCACGGTCGTCGTCGAAGCGGTGGAAGA
>JAYVNU010000287.1:0-10107 GCA_043758345.1 Lacisediminihabitans sp. | reverse complement strand
AATCGATTCGGCCAGAAGCTCGAGTGGCACATGTCGCACCCTGATTGACGGCCGCTGAAGGAACGGGAAGACGATCGAGCTGAAGTCGCCGTCGACGCAAAGCACTTCTGCCCCGTCTGGTACGGCCGCGGCGATGACGCTCGTCAGCACGGAGGTCTGAGAACCTGCGGCGACGCGATGAGGGCTGACGCCGACGAGGCGCGCGTAATGCCCGCGCGTGCGTTCGGAGATTCCGTCATAGTCCATCGGATCGCGTTCGGCCGCCGCCCACAGGTCGAGATCGGCCTTCTGCGCGGCGACGGTCTCCCTCGTTGGGATGCCGATCGAGGCGACTGCCAGAAAATTGCGGCCGGCATCGAAGCTGTCGATCGCGTTCCGGAGGGACGGAGAAATGGTGTGGCTTGTGGCCGGTGTCAGCGTCATTGGTCCAGCATGGTGGAGTCGCCAGCGGCGAGCGCGGTTCGCCGCGCCACTCGCCCGGCCGGGCTCAGAACCCGGCGATTTCGTGCGCGCGTTCGATGATGCGGACCGTTTCGAGCGCGTCCCGTGGCTGAACCGGAAGCGCTCCACCGTCGAGAAGAGCAGAGGCGACAGCGCCATAGAAGTCCGCATAACGCCCGCGCTCGGTCGGCTCCGGCAGCAGCGAACCGGTGATGCCGAGCATCCCCCAGTTCTCCTCGGCAGCCACTCCGAATCCCGGATCGGTCGGCGAAGCCCCGGCCATGAGGGCGGGCTCCTGCCCATCGAGTCCGTAGACGCGGTAGCCGGATGTCGAGCCCAGCACCCGAAATCGCGGCCCGGTCTGTGCAGCGAAGCGGCTCATCGTCAGATGCGACCGCACCCCGGACTGGTGCAGCAGCGAGAGGAAGGCTTCGTCGTCGCTTACCCCGCCCTTTCGCAGGATCGACAGCTCCGCATCCACTAGCTCTGCCGGTCCGAACATCTGCAGAGCCTGGTCGATGAGATGACTGCCGAGATCGAAGGTGATGCCGGCACCGTCGGCTGTCGAGGTGGTGTCCTGCCAGCGGTCTCGGAGAGCGGGAGACCAGCGCTCGAATGTCGATTCGAAGCGGTGCACGGTTCCGAGGCTACCTGCAGCCAGCAGCCGCCTGAGAGTCAAGAAGTCGCCGTCGAATCGCCGGTTCTGATAGACGATGAGCGCGCTACCGGCCGTCTCCGCCGCTGTGATCAACTGCTCCGCTGCGGTGACAGATGGCGCGAACGGCTTGTCGATGACGACAGCGGCACCGGAGGCGATGGCGCTGAGTCCCTGCTCGAGATGCGCCTGCGCCGGAGACGCGAGCACAACCAGGTCGAGATCGCGCTCGAACAGCTCTGCCGGAGTGCTGACGATGTCGGCGGCGGGATGACTGTCGCGTGCCTGCCGCTGTCGTGCGCGGTCCGACGTCGAGATGACATCGAGCGAGAACCGAGAATCTGCGGCGATGAACGGTGAGTGGAAGATGCGCCCGGAGAGGCCATAGCCGATGATCCCGGTTCGGATCGGTGTGATCAATCGCCGCCCTCGCGCAACTCCCAGGGCAGCGGACCGTCGAAATCGATGGGCTCCGGAGGCGGAGAATCGAAGGGTCCGGGATCGGGTGCATGCCCGAGCATTCCGACTCCGGCCGCGTTGTTCACGGCAGAACCGACCGAGCTGCCCCGCCCGATCAGCGCGTGCCGCAGCTTCGTGATGAAGGGCGTTCGCGCGGTGAACGGCGGTTCGTCCAGCGGTATCGGCATGGGACAACCCTAGATCGCTTAGGCTCCTCAGATGCGCTTCGCTCCTGGTCTCACGGTGGCGAGGAACATCGCATTGTTCGTCGCGACCGTCCTTTTGGTCGGGTGCACATCGTCGTCGCCCGACGCGAAACCGCCCGTGGCACCGGACCTCTCGAACCTCGTCGTGACGGGGTATGCCGTCGCCGGCGAAACGACGAGCGAGCAACTCGCAGCCAGTAGCGCGCCTCTCTCGATGGTCGGGGTCGACGGCGTCAACGTGACGATGGACGGGGCTGACATCACCCCGCTCGACTCCGGGGCGCTGGCTCTTCTGAAGGGCGCACACGACCGCGGAAAGAGAGCCGAGCTACTCGTCGGCAACTTCGATGGTGAGGTGAATGACTTCTCTCCAAGGATCGGTGACGAACTTCTCGGTTCGGCGGCGAATCGTGCCTCAGTTATTTCCAGGCTGGTGGCAGAGGTGCGAACAGACGGCTGGGATGGAATAACCGTCGACCTTGAAAATCTCAAGGCGCGAGATCGCGACGGTCTCTCGGCCCTGATCCACGATCTCAAGCCGGCTCTCGGTTCGCGCTCAGTGAGCGTCTGCATCATGGCCACCACAGGTTCGTATGAGCGTCTGGCGTACGATCTGCCCGCGATTGGTACTGCTGCCGACCGGGTCGTCCTGATGGCGTACGACCAACACGGACCGACCTGGTCGAACGCCGGACCGGTCGGCGGTCTGCCGTGGGTGAAGACGACGCTCGAACCGCTATTGCGCGACGTCCCCGAGGCGAAGATCCAGCTCGGTATCGCAGGCTACGGCTACTCCTGGCCCCGCGCGGGCATGCCGAAAAGCGAGGGGCGACGGTATTCCGATGCCGCCGCACGAAAACTCGCCGGCTCCCGCGCGGTGTGGGACGCGACGCAGGCCGAATGGCATGCGACGCTCGCAGACGGCACACGACTGTGGTGGTCGGATGCCCGTTCCATCGCCGCCCGCGCTGCCCTTGCCCGCCAGCTGGGTCTCGGCGGCGCTGCGGTCTGGAATCTGACCGACTCCGACCCGCTGTAATGCCATCTCAGTCTCCGACGCGGTCACCTACGCCGTTCCCGTCGGCGAACCGCTTCCGTCCGAACGGCGAACTGCAGCTGGTTGGCCGGGCCGTTCGCGGCTGCCATTCGATGACGTTGCCTCAGGCGGTCGGCGCGTCGATCGCCCCGCCGAAGCGACGGTTGCGGGCGGCGTAGAGCGAGATCGCGTTCCAGAGGTCGACGCGGGTGAAGTCGGGCCAGAGAGTGTCGAGGAACACCATCTCGGCATACGCGCTCTGCCAGAGCATGAAGTTGCTCGTTCGCTGCTCGCCCGAGCTGCGGACGAAGAGATCGACATCGGGGAGATCCGGCGTGTAGAGGTATTTCTGGATGGTCTTCTCTGTGATGCCGGACGGCTTCACCCTGCCGGCCGCGACCTCTTCGGCGATCGCGCGGACGGCATCCTGAATTTCCGTCCGGCCGCCATAGTTGACGCACATCGTCAGGGTCAGCGTCGAATTGTCGACCGTCAGGCGCTCAGCGAACTGCAGTTCGTCGATGACAGAGCGCCAGAGCCGCGGGCGCCGACCGGCCCAGCGCACGCGCACGCGCCAGTCGTTCAACTGGTCCCGGCGACGGTGCAGCACGTCGCGGTTGAAGCCCATCAGGAAGCGAACCTCGTCGGGCGAACGCTTCCAATTCTCCGTCGAGAAGGCGTAGACGCTGAGGTGCTTGACCCCGATCTGGATGGCGCCGGCGACGACGTCGAGCAGGCTCGCCTCGCCAGCCTTGTGCCCCTCCACCCTGGTGAGGCCCTTGCCGTTCGCCCAGCGCCCGTTGCCGTCCATGACGATGGCAACGTGATTCGGAACAGCGGATGCCGGCAGCTTCGGCGGATACAGCGACGTCCAGTCGATCGGCCTGAAGTCGACGGAATCACGGTGGGTCTTGCGCGCGCTCACGCCTCACCGGGTTTCGCGGATCTAGTCTCGACATGCTCGACCACCGGCGGATGCAGGTTCACGTGCGCGCCCGATCGACGTGCTCGAGCGAGCGGAGCCCCCGCTCGAGGTGAAACTGTGTGTAGGCGGCGACGACGCCGCTCGCCTGGGAGCGGGTGCGGTCATCCGCTTCGCCCGCGTCGTCCCAGTCGCCGGAGAGCAGCGACGACAGAAGCCCGATGGTCTGGCGGTCGAGGCGGGGTGCCCCGGGGGGTGCGACCTCGTCGGCGACCACGCCACCGAGCTGCACGACGAACGCGGAATGGGGCCCGGGAGCACCGGTCACCGCACAATCGATGAAACTCGGGGACCAACCCGCGATCGAAAGCGCGCGGAGCAGATACGAGTCGAGGGTGAGGCTCGCGCCGTGCTCGCTCCTCGAAAGCGACCGCAACGCGCCGACCAGCAGGAGGTATTGCTGCAGGCTCGGCTCGGCATCCGTCAGCTTGTCGGCCGTCTCGACCATCGCGCTCGCGGCGGTATAGCTTCCGTAATCCGCCGTGATCTCCGCCCCGTAGGACCCGACCGACTCGGCCTGCGTGATGATGTCGAGACTTCGCCCCTCGTAGAGCTGCACGTCGGCGACCATGAACGGCTCGAGGCGGGCACCGAACTTCGAGGCCGTGCGACGGACACCCTTCGCGACCGCTCGCACCTTGCCGTGCTGGCGCGTGAGCATCGTGACGATGCGGTCGGCCTCCCCCAGCTTGTGGGTGCGAAGCACGACGGCTTCGTCGCGATAGAGAGGCATGGAACAAGTATCCCGCTCGCCACTGATCGGATAGCCACGGCGCGCATGGTAATGATTGACGGTGCACGCGAGTCCCTTCCTCATCCCGCTCTTGGCCGACCTGCTCGCGGTCGGGATCGGCGCACTTCAGGGTGCGCTCTTTGCCGCGCAATTCCGCGACCGACGGCTCGACCTCCTCGGCGTCGCGATCATCGGGATCGCGTCCGGCCTCGGCGGCGGAGTCATCCGCGACGTGCTCCTCAATCAGGTTCCGGCGGCCCTTCAACTCAACTGGTACATCGTCGTCGCCGTTCTGGCCGCGCTGTTCGGGATGCTGCTCGAGCGCGTCTTCCGCCGCCTCAATTGGCTCATCACCGGCCTCGATGCACTGACCATCGGCCTGTACGGCGCCATTGGAACGACGAAGGCGCTGTCGGTAGGGCTACCGGCGATCCCGGCGGTCTTCGTCGGTGTGCTCGCGGCCGTCGGCGGATCTATCCTCCGCGACCTGCTGCTCAACCTGCCCATCGCACTCATGCACGTCGGATCGCTCTACGCCGTCGCCACCGTCATAGGCGCGTCGACCTTGGTCACCCTCGTCGCCCTCGGAGCGCCCGTCTTGGTCGCTGCGGCAGTATGCGTCGTGCTCACTTTCGGCGTGCGGGTGCTCGCCGTGCTGTTCAAGTGGACCCTTCCGGAACAGCGCGGACTGCAGCGGATGCCGCGGCTCCCGGGCCTGCGCCGGCGACGGTAACGGTACTTTGAGCTGCACTGCCTGAGCTGCCCCGCCCTGAGCTGTCCTGCCGGCCGGCCCTGTCAGGGCTTCACCAGCGCCCGCTCGATCAGCCGAGTGAGCAGCTCGGTGTAGCTCACGCCGACCGCTCGCCACATCCGCGGATACTGGCTGAACGCCGTCAGCCCCGGCAGAGTATTGACCTCATTGAGCATGATCGTCCCGTCCTCGCCAACGAAGAAGTCGACGCGGGCCAGACCCTCGCAGTCGAGGGCGCGGAAGGCCTGCTCCGCGTACTCGACGAGTTGAGCGGCCACAGCATTCGGGATCTGCGCCGGCACCTCGAGATCCGCGCCTCCGGCCGTGTACTTCGCCTCGTAGTCGAAGAATGCGGCAGTCGTCGGATGGATGCGCAGCGGCGCGCCGACCCCGAGAGAGCCGTCGAGCTGCTGGAGCACGCCGAGGTCGATCTCGTCGCCCGTCACCGCCAGCTGCATGAGTGCGGTCTTGTCGTGCTGCAGGGCGAGATCGATCGCGGCAAGGAGATCGTCGGGTGAATCGACCAGGCTAGCGCCGACGCTCGACCCTGCCCGGTTCGGCTTCACGAACAGCGGGTACTCGAGTTCCCGCGCGATCTCGAGCGCCTCGCCGCGCAACTCTGCGGTGATCCCGCGGGTCGGGATGGTCGGGATGCCGTTGCTCTCGAGCACGCGTTGGGTCAGCATTTTGTCCATCACAAGTGCACTCGCGAGCACGCCGCAGCCGACATAGGTCACCCCGGCGAGTTCGAGGAGGCCCTGGACGGTGCCGTCCTCGCCGAAGCGGCCGTGGAGCACCGGGAACGCGACATCGATACCATCCAGCTCCGGAAGCCGGGTGCCACCCTCAGCGGAGGCCAGGGCATCCACCGAATCCACCGTGTGCCACCGGCCGTCGCGAGCGATACCAATGAGCACGCCGTCGAACAGCTCCGGGTCGAGATTGTCGATGACGCTGCGAGCAGAATTGACGGAGACTTCGTGTTCACTATTCGAGCCGCCGAAGATGATGCCGATGCGCTTCATGGTGTGGTCCCCTGGTCTGTTGCTGTTGAGCCGTGTGCTGGCTGGACGTCTACTGTGGAGCCTTGTGCTGGCCGGTTGATGTGACGACGGGCCATGCGGCCGCCGAGTCCCGTCAAGATCTCATGGGCGATCGTGCCCGTGACATCCGCCCACTCCTGCGCGTCCGGCTCGCCGTTCGCGGGGATGCCGAGCAGCACGACCTCGTCCCCGAGAGATACCGGATGGTCCCCGACATCGACGACGAGTTGGTCCATCGAGATCGCTCCGACGATGGGATGCCGGATGCCCGCGATCACCACCTCACCGCCATGGGAGAGGTCGCGCGGAATTCCGTCGCCGTACCCGACAGGCACGAGGACCAGGGTCGTCGCGCGGTCGGTCACGTGGGCGTGGTTGTAGCTGACACCGGTGCCGGACTCGACCCTTCGCAGCTGGTTAACTCGGGACACCACTCGCATCGCAGGCTCGAGCCCGTGTCGTCGACCGCGTACCGTTTCGATCCCGTAGACCGAGGCTCCACAGCGCACCACGTCGAACCAGGTCGTGTCGTGCTCGAGCGCGGCAGCGGAATTGGCGAGGTGCAGCTGCGCAGGAGACAGCCCGCGACGTCGCGCCGTCGCTACGCCGCTCTCGAAAGCGAGCCGCTGCGCCCTCGTGGACAAGGGATCCGGGTCGGCGGCGAGAGCGAGATGGGACCAGACACCGGTCACCCTCAGCGCACCCGTCGCCTCCGCGCCGGCCGCGGCCGCGCACAGCTCATCCCAGTCATCCAGTGGGGCGCCACCGCGGGACATTCCAGTATCGAGCTCCAGGTGAACGAGCGCCGGCACACCGGAGTTACCCGCCGCCGCTGTGACGGACGCCAGCGTCTCGATATTGGCGCAGGAGATCGTCACGCCGGCGACCACCGCATCCTCGATGCGCGTCCAGGGATCAGCCAGCCAGCAGAGCACCGGGGCGTCGATGCCCGCGGCTCTCAGTGCCAGTGCCTCGTCGATGGTGGCGACACCGAGCCACTCGGCACCGGCGGCGAGGACCGTCGTCGCGGTCTCCAGCCAGCCGTGACCAAATCCGTCCGCTTTGACGACGGCCATGACCGACTTTCCGGTATGCGCCCTGATGCGGCTAATGTTGCGCGCAATCGCCGCGAGATCCACGATTCGGGTGGCGAGAGCCGTGGGGATTTCGACGGGGGCGGGCATCCCCGTCTCCTCCGCCGGTGTCATGCATTTAGGATACAGAGGCTCGCGCACCCGCCAGCCACGGCACTCCGGCGGTCCCCGTCGCTGTTGGTCCCCGTCGCTGTTGGGCCCCGTCGCTGCGAAGGCCCGCTCGCCTCGCCCCGCCCCGCCTCGCCCCGTCCTGTCCTGTCGGAAACTCAGGACTCTTGTCAGCAGAGGATTCGCCAACTCCCGACAATCCGGCAATGCGCACGCCGGTGGGTAACCAAACTCCTGAATTTCCGACTAGAGATGACGACCGATGGCGGTGTGCGTTGGCAGAAGCGCCACTTTCGACGGACGTGCGGACATTAACGCGGTGATGCACGCCACCGAAACTATCCAGACCATCAGAAATACGCACGCCACCGGGGTGACGGCCGCGACCGGCGCCGCGCATTCCGACGGCGCGGCCGCCGGCTACACCGCCGCGAGCTCGCGATCTGCGGCCTCGAGCCGCACGGCGCGATTCACGGCGGACACGATCGCCCGAAGCGAGGATGTCGAGATGTCGGCGTCGATGCCCACGCCCCACAGGATTCGCCCGTTCACGTTCAACTCGACGTAGGCGGCAGCGAGGGCATCTCCGGAGGCGCTCAGCGTGTGCTCGACGTAGTCGTACAGCTTCACGTCGACCCCCTGCTCGCCGAGGATCGCGAGAAACGCTGCGATCGGCCCGTTCCCCGTCGCGTCCGCAACGACGATCTCATCGCCGACGCGCAACTCGGCGTGTAGCGCGACGCTGCCCGACATGTCGCTCGAGGTTCGCGTGGAGGCCAGCTCGAATCGTCCCCATTTCTCGGAGGCGATCGAAGCGGGGAGGTACTCGTCCTGGAAGATCTCCCAGATCTCAGCACTCGTTACCTCGCCGCCCTCGGCGTCTGTCCGTGCCTGGACCACACCGGAGAACTCGATCTGTAGCTTGCGTGGAAGGTCGAGCGCGTGGTCGTTCTTCAGCAGATACGCGACACCGCCCTTGCCCGACTGCGAGTTGACCCTGATGACGGCCTCATAGCTGCGGCCGAGATCTTTCGGGTCAACAGGCAGGTACGGTACGGCCCACTCGAGGTCGTCCACCGGCACTCCCGCGGCGAGCGCTTCGGCCTCCATGGCCTCGAAACCTTTCTTGATCGCATCCTGGTGTGAGCCGCTGAATGCTGTATAGACGAGGTCGCCGGCCCACGGATGACGCTCGGGCACGGGAAGCTGATTCACGAATTCGACGGTGCGTTTGACGCCGTCGAGGTCGCTGAAGTCGATCTGCGGGTCGATTCCCTGGGTGAACAGGTTGATGCCGAGAGCGACGAGGTCGACGTTGCCGGTGCGCTCGCCATTGCCGAACAGGCAGCCCTCGATGCGGTCGGCTCCGGCGAGGTATCCGAGTTCCGCAGCCGCTACGGCGGTGCCGCGATCGTTGTGCGGGTGCAGCGAGAGGATGATGTTCTCACGATGGGTGAGCCGGCGCGACATCCATTCGATCGAGTCCGCATACACATTGGGGGTCGCCATCTCGACTGTTGCCGGCAGATTGATGATGACCTTGCGCTCCGCGGTCGGTGCAAAGATCTCAATGACCTGGTTGCACACCTCGAGCGCGAACTCGAGCTCGGTTCCGGTGTAACTCTCCGGCGAATACTCATAGTAGATCTCGGTTCCCGGGGTGATCGACTCGGCAGCTTTACAGAGCCGCGCACCCTTCAGCGCGATGTCGATGATGCCCTGGCGATCGGTGCGGAAGACGACGTTCCGTTGCAGGATGCTCGTCGAGTTGTAGAGGTGAACGATCGCCAGTTTCGCGCCCTTGATCGACTCGTAGGTGCGATTGATCAGTTCCTCGCGCGCCTGGGTCAGCACCTGGATGGTGACATCGTCGGGGATGAGGTCGTCGTCGATGAGGGTGCGCACGAAGTCGAAGTCGGTCTGCGAGGCCGACGGGAATCCGACCTCGATCTCCTTGTAGCCCATCCTCACGAGCAGGTCGAACATGATGCGTTTGCGCTCGGGGCTCATCGGGTCGATGAGGGCCTGATTGCCGTCGCGAAGGTCGACGGCGCACCAGCGCGGCGCTACGGAGATTGTCTTCGATGGCCAGGTACGGTCTGTCAGGTCGACGCCGAGTGTCTCGCGATACGCACGGTACCGATGGATCGGCAGTGCAGAAGCCGACTGTGTGTTCTTCATGATCTGTAGTTCTCTCGCTCGAGTTGGTCGGTCAGGCAACGCGAACTCCGCGACGAGTGAGGCCTGGGGTTAGGACTCGTCGCGGCAGCTAAGGAGGAGCAGGCCGAACAGCACAGCCTCACGCTAGCACTCCGCCAAGTAGTCTGAAAATCATGGAAGCGGTGCCAGCACTCCCCCGCGTCGCCGCGACGATGCTGCTGGTGCGCGACGATCCGTTCGAGGTGCTGATGGTGCGTCGGCACGCGGGGGCGACGTTCGCCTCCGCTCTCGTCTTTCCGGGGGGCGTGACGGAACCGGCTGACGGCGACGAGTGCTGGACGTCGATCACCAGCGGCACCGTCGATGCCGCAGAGCGCGCCATCCGGATCACCGCCATCCGGGAGACCTGGGAGGAGACCGGGCTGCTCGTCGCATCGAC
>JAYVNU010000286.1:0-3273 GCA_043758345.1 Lacisediminihabitans sp. | reverse complement strand
ACCTTCTTCAGCGAAACGACCTCAGCGTCCCACAGGGATATTCAAGCACCCGCGGCCTGTGATCTTCTCTAGTCCAACAATTCAGCATTTACTTACATGGAAGTCCTAGTATTTACTTGGAAGTCCTACTAAATTATAGGCAGTGATCCAAGCGAAGGCTGAAAATATGTACGGAGTCACCGAAGATCAGCGCTCCATCGTCGACATGGTTCGTCACTTCGCCACAGAATCGCTCGCCCCCCATGCGGCCGAGTGGGACGAGACCCATCACTTTCCGGTCGACGTGCTGCGCGAGGCTGGCGAGCTCGGCATGGGTGCCATCTACGCCAAAGAAGATTTCGGTGGATCGGCGCTCAGCCGAAAAGACTCCGTGCTCATCTTCGAGGAGCTCGCCAAAGGCGACACGACGATAGCGGCCTACATCTCCATCCACAACATGGTGGTCTGGATGATCGACAGTTTCGGCAGCCCAGATCAACGGGCCGAGTGGATTCCGCGGCTGGCCACCATGGAGGCGCTCGGCAGCTACTGCCTCACCGAGCCCGGCGCCGGATCCGATGCGGCGGCTCTGTCGACCCGTGCGATCCGTAACGCCGACGACTATGTGCTGAACGGGGTGAAACAGTTCATCTCCGGTGCCGGCTCGTCGAGCGTCTATGTCGTCATGGCGCGCACGGCCGACACCGGAAGCCACGGAATCAGCGCGTTCGTCGTGCCCGCGGACACTCCCGGGGTCTCGTTCGGCCCGCTCGAGAAGAAGATGGGCTGGAATGCGCAGCCGACCCGCCAGGTCATCTTCGACGATGCGCGGGTGCCGGCGTCGAGTGTGCTCGGAGCGGAGGGCGACGGATTCGGTATCGCGATGAGCGGACTGAACGGCGGTCGGATCAACATCGGTGCCTGCTCCCTCGGCGGCGGACAGTATGCGCTCGGCCGAACGGTCGACTATCTGAAACAGCGGGTGGCCTTCGGCGGCCCCCTGATCACCCGGCAGTCGCTGCTCTTCGAACTCGCCGACATGGACACGCAGCTCGAGTCGGCACGCACCCTGCTCTGGCGCGCGGCCGACGCGATGGACACCGGGGCGGCCGACATGGTGCGCCTCTGCGCGATGGCGAAGCGGGTCGCCACGGATGCCGGATTCTCGGTGGCGAACTCGGCGTTGCAACTGCACGGCGGCTACGGCTACCTTTCCGAGTACGGCATCGAGCGGGTGGTGCGTGACCTGCGGGTGCACCAGATTCTCGAGGGGACGAACGAGATCATGCGGCTCATCGTCGGCCGAACGCTTGCGGAGGCATAAACGATGACCGACGATGAAGTCCTGTTTCGCACCGACGGAGCCGTCGCGCAGATCGTGCTCAACCGCCCACGGGCGATGAATGCTCTCACCTATCCGATGATCACCGCGATCACCGGGGCGCTCACCCGCTGGCAATCGGATGACTCGGTCGAAACCGTGCTGCTCTCCGGGGCCGGTGACGGAGGGCTCTGCGCCGGTGGTGACATCGTCTCCCTGTATCGCGAGTTGACCGACGGCGGTGAGGGAGCCGCCACGTTCTGGGCAGACGAGTACAGGCTCGACGCTCTGATCGCCGGGTATCCGAAACCGTATGTCGCGATCATGGACGGCGTCGTGCTCGGGGGCGGGGTCGGCATCTCCGCACACGGGTCGGTGCGGATCGTCACCGAGCGCACGAAGATCGGCATGCCGGAGGTCGGGATCGGATTCGTTCCGGATGTCGGCGGCACCTGGCTGCTCTCGCGGGCGCCAGGCGAACTCGGCACACACCTCGCGCTCACCGGCGGCACGGCGAGCGGCGCCGACGCGATCGCCGTGGGCCTCGCCGACTACTTCGTCGAGAGTGGGCGGCTCGGCGAGTTCGTCGAGGCGGTCGCAGCGACATCGGTGGCGCAGGCTGTCGAGCGGTTCGCATCAGAACCACCCGCTTCTGGACTGCGTGCCGCACGCGGCTGGATCGACGAGTATTACGCGCTCGACGACGCAGCGGAGATCGTGGCAAGGCTTGCGGCGTCGGAGGAGGCGGATGCTCGCGCCGCGGCATCCGTGATCATCGGGAGGTCGCCCACCGCGGTCTCGGTCACCCTCGCCTCGCTTCGCCGGGTGCGCGGTTTCACGTGCCTCGAGCAGGCGCTCGACCAGGAGTTCCGCGTCTCGCTTCACCTCGCGGCCGGCACCGAGGTGAGGGAGGGTATCCGGGCCCAGGTCATCGACAAAGACCGACAGCCCAAGTGGTCGCCGGCGACGCTCGACGAGATCGGCGATGTCGACGGCTATTTCGCCGGGCTCGATGACAGGGAACTCGGGCTGTCGACGTCGACAGCTCTCGCGCACGACAGATAGGAGTCGACCATGAGAATCGCATTCATCGGGCTTGGCAACATGGGCGGGCCCATGGCGAAGAATCTCGTCACCGCCGGGCATGAGGTGGCGGGCTTCGACGTCGTTCCGGCCGCGCTCGACCATGCGCGCGCGAATGGCGTGCTCGTCGCCGAGAGCGCTGCGGTCGCGGTCGCCGACTCTGAGGTCGTGATCACCATGTTGCCGACCGGCAAGCACGTGCTCGACGCCTACGCAGACGGCCTCATCGCCGCGGCCCCGCCGAACACCCTCTTCATCGACTCCTCAACCATCGCTGTCGCCGACGCCCGCACCGCTCGCGACCTCGTCGTCGCGGCCGGGCACCGTGGCATCGACGCTCCCGTCTCGGGCGGCGTCGGGGGAGCGGATGCCGGAACCCTCACCTTCATGGTCGGCGCGGAGGGTGACGACTTCGCGACAGCAGAGCCGCTGCTCTCGATCATGGGCGGTCGGGTGGTGCACTGCGGAGCATCCGGAGCGGGGCAGGCCGCGAAGGTCTGCAACAACATGATTCTCGGCGTCTCGATGATCGCGGTCAGCGAGGCCTTCGTGCTCGGCGAGAAGCTCGGGCTGACCAACCAGGCGCTGTTCGATGTCGCGTCGGCCGCCTCCGGCCAGTGCTGGGCGCTCACGACCAACTGCCCGGTTCCCGGCCCGGTTCCGACGAGCCCGGCCAACAGCGACTATCAGCCGGGGTTTGCAGGCGCCCTCATGGCGAAAGACCTCGGCCTCGCGCTCAACGCCCTCGACTCGACCGGCACCGCGGCGGAGCTCGGAACACTCGCGGCATCCATCTACCGGCGATTCGCCGATGAGGGCGGGGCCGGCCAGGACTTCTCGGCGATCATCAACACGATCCGCGCGGCCTCGAACGGCGCGGCTTCGAACGG
>JAYVNU010000285.1:0-3275 GCA_043758345.1 Lacisediminihabitans sp. | reverse complement strand
AGAAGGCTGCGGCCGACCGCACCTGGACCTACGGTCATGTCGTCGTTGACGAGGCCCAGGAGCTCTCTCCGATGCAGTGGCGGCTGTTGCTGCGGCGTGGACCTCAGCGCTCGTTCACGATCGTCGGGGATATCGCCCAGGTGGCATCGGCCGCCGCGGCATCCAACTGGAAGGATGCGCTCGCCCCGTTGTTCGCGGATTCTCCGGAGTCCGATCGGTGGCGGCTCGAGGAACTCACGGTGAATTACCGCACGCCGAGCCAGATTGCGGCGGCCGCCGAGTCGATGGCGATCGCGAACGGCCTGCACGTGACCAAATCCCGCTCGGTGCGATCGAGCGAATGGCCGATCACCGTTGCGGCGGATGCGGTGGAGGCGGTGCGGACCGATCGGCAACCCGACGGGGCGGGTGGCACGCTCGCCGTGATTGTGCTCGAGTCGGGCATCCGCGAGCTCACGGATCGTCTCGTCGCCGAGTTCGGCGACGCAGTGGGGATCGGCGCGGTCGGACTCACCCGCGACATCGCCGTGATCACCCCCCAGGAGGCCAAGGGGCTGGAGTTCGACTCGGTCGTGGTGGTGGATCCAGCGGCGATCCTCGCGGCATCCGAGCGGGGTGCAGGGGCGCTCTACGTCGCGATGACCCGCGCCACCCAGCGCCTCACGCTCGTTGCCGACGGAGAGTTGCCCGCCGGCATCCGGTAGGACCTAAGCCGTTGGCGCCAGTGCGTCGTAGCGCAGGAACCCGCGCTGAAGACGCGTGAGAAGTACCAGGATCACGATTATCGCGAGCCCGCCGAGCAACGGCGGCAGCCAGATCGCGCCGATACTCGCGATGATCCCGATGTAAACGTCACCGACCCGCGGTCCACCGGTGACGACCACCGTGAAGACCCCCTGCAGCCGCCCGCGCATGCTGTCAGGCACCGCGACCTGGAGCATCGTCTGCCGGAAGATGCTGCTGACGTTGTCGGCCGCCCCCGCCCCCGCGAGCATCACGCTGGCGACAATGATCGCCGGAACATTAGCCCGGGTAGCGCTCACCGGCCCGAATCCGCCCAAAGACAGGGCGAGCAGTACCCCTCCGAACCCCGCGATGAAGGCTCCGTAAACGACAATCGAGGTGCGGATCGCCCTCCCGTGCCAGCGCACCCCACCGAGTCGACCCGACAGCAGGCTGCACAGCAGCAGGCCGACCGCTCCGGCCGCAGTCAGCACGCCGACGGTCACCGCGCCTCCGCCGAGCACGAGGGCGCCGACGGCGGGGAACAGCACCCGCGGCTGGCCGAGAGCCATCGCGATGATGTCGACAACGAAGGTCATTCGGATATTCGGTGCAGACCTCAGGAAGTCGATCCCATCGCGCAGCGAGGTGATCCCCGGCCGCTGCGCGTCAGCATCGGGTGCGAGTTTCGGCAGTGAGAAGATACCGGCGAACGCGGTGAGAAAGAGCACAACATCCACGGTGTAGGTCCACCCGAATCCCACGGTCGCGACCAGCACGCCAGCGAGCGCCGGGCCGATCGTCACCATTACTCCGTAGCTCATGCCGGTGAGGGCGGATGCCGCGGGCATCAGCCGCGCGGGAAGCAGCCTCGGCAGCACGGCCGACCGCACCGTGTTCATCACCGTCGCCGAGACCGCGTTCAGGGTTGTCAGCAGGTAGAACGGCCAGATGACGTCTACGCCGATCCACGCGATGAGGGCGAGAGCGATGGTCGATCCCCACGCGACGATCGCGCCCAGAAGTAGAATGAGCCGTCGGTCGAAGGCGTCCGCGAGCATTCCGCCGTAGAGTCCGGCGAAAATCATCGGCACCAGGGCGAACGCGCCCACCAGCGAGACCGCGAGGGTGGACTGTGTCAACTGGTAAATGTGCAACCCGACAGCGACGATCGTCATCTGGCTCCCGATGCCCGAGATCGCATTGCCGGCCCAGAGCGTGCGAAAGGCCGCACTCTCCCTGAGCGGCGACAGGTCGATGAGGTGCGAGCGCCGTGTGCCCTGCGCGCGGTAGGTGGGTGCTTCGTGATCGGTACTCACTCACACTATTCTCACCCGACAGGGGTGCCATGCTTGTCGAGTGCCTGTTCTGCCTGATTCCGCGCTCACTGACTCTGTGGTGCCCGTCGAGCTGGCGCCCGACGAGCTGCTGCCCGTCGAGTTGCTGGCCCGCATCCACGAGCGGGCGCCGGGCTACGACCGCGACAACGTTTTCTTCACCGAGGATCTCGAGGAGCTCGCCTCCGCCGGCTACCTGCGTGCTCTCGTGCCCGAGTCCTTCGGCGGCCTCGGCCTGAGCCTCCAGCAGGTCGCCCACCAGCAGGTGCGTCTCGCGATGGCCGCCCCGGCGACGGCGCTCGCCGTGAACATGCATCTGGTCTGGACCGGCGTCGCAAAGACCCTGCACGACCGCGGGGACGACTCGCTCGACTTCGTTTTGCGGGATGCGGCGGCGGGGGAGATCTATGCCTTCGCGATCAGCGAAGCCGGCAACGACCTCGTGCTGTTCGACAGCACCACGGACGCCAAGCCGCTTTCGGACGGCGGCTACGCCTTCAGCGGAACGAAGATCTTCACAAGCCTCTCGCCGGCATGGACGAGGCTTGGCCTTTTCGGGCTGGACACCGTGTCAGCGGATGCGCCCAAGCTCGTGCACGCCGTCGTCACCCGCGAGGCGCCGGGAATCTCTATCGCCGAGGACTGGAACACCCTAGGCATGCGGGCGAGCCAGAGCAACACCACTCACCTCGCTTCGGTGGCCGCGACATCCGACCGGGTGTTCCGGCGCCTCGATCCCGGTCCGAGCCGTGACGCCCTCATCTTCGCTATCTTTGCCAACTTCGAAATCCTCATCTCCTCGGTGTACCTGGGCATCGGTCAGCGGGCTCTCGAACTCGCGGTCGAATCCGCGCGCTCCCGCGGTTCGCGGAAAACGGGGCTTGGCCGCGACCAGGATCCGAACGTGCGCTGGAAAATTGCGGATGCGGCGCTCGCGCAAGACGCCCTGCGCCCGCAGCTGGACGCACTGGCCGTCGACCTCGACTCCGGCGTCGATCGTGGTGCGCAGTGGTTTCGCGCTCTCGTGGGACTCAAATCCCGATCAACCCGAACGGCCCGCTACGTCGTCGACCAGGCCATCGCGGTCGCGGGAGGAGCGGCGTTCTCGGCGACAAGTGAACTCTCCCGGTTGTATCGGGACGTACTCGCGGGCGGATTTCACCCGAGCAACGACGACTCCGTGCACTCAACGGTTGCAACGGCGCTCCTGGGGCC
>JAYVNU010000284.1:0-3288 GCA_043758345.1 Lacisediminihabitans sp. | reverse complement strand
ACGGCATCGAGCGGCTTCCGCTTCGTGCCGGCTCGCCATCCTTTCCCTCTCCCGGTTACGCGGTCGAGATCCTCGATGACAGCGGAAACGCGTTGAGCGCGCTCGAGGAGGGGCACATCGTGATCCGCCTTCCGCTGCCGCCCGGCACTCTTCCCACCCTCTGGCGAGGGGACCAGCGCTACATCGACGCCTACCTCAGTGCGTTTCCGGGCTACTACCTGACCGGGGATTCCGGGTACTTCGACCGCGACGGCTACCTCTTCGTAATGGGTCGCACCGACGACATCATCAATGTCGCCGGCCACCGACTCTCCACCGGCTCGATGGAGGAGGTGCTGGCGCAGCATCCGTCCGTCGCCGAGTGTGCCGTCATCGGCATCCACGATGCGATCAAGGGCGAGAAACCGGCCGGCTACGTCGTTCTGAAGAGCGGCGTCGAGATCGAGGATGCGGTGCTCGCGGCCGAGCTGATCGCAATGATGCGCGAGCAGATCGGTGCCGTCGCAGCGTTTAAAGACGTCACGGTGGTTTCGGCGCTCCCGAAGACCAGGTCGGGCAAGATTCTGCGCAAAACCATGCGCCAGATCATCAACGGCGACGAATATATCGTTCCGCCGACGATCGAGAATACGGAGGCCATCGCGGTGATCGTCGCGACGCTTTCTGACTAGCAGACTTTTCCCACAACACGAAGGAGTGTCACCATGAGTATCACCATCGAAAAACCAGGCCTCTCGCACGTACCCCCGGACCTGCCCGTAACGACTGAGCGGCCGATCATCGCCGACCCGGCCGCCCTCGGTCTCGGAGCGTTCGCTCTGACGACCTTCCTGCTGAGCCTCGCGAACTCCGGCCTTCTGCTGGGTGCCGGTGCCGCGGTGCTCGGGATCGCGCTCTTCTACGGCGGGATCGCGCAGGTCGCGGCAGGACTCTGGGAGTTCGCGAAAGGCAACACCTTCGGCGCGACCGCGTTCGTCTCCTACGGCGCGTTCTGGCTCTCCTTCTGGTGGCTGGAAACCAATCCGGCGGTCGCGAAGGAGGCCGGTGCCGCGGGAGTCGGCGCATTCCTCCTCGCATGGACGATCTTCACGCTGTTCATGACGGTCGCCGCCGTCAAGACCAACGGTGCGCTGCTCGCGGTCTTCGTGGTGCTCACGCTGACCTTCGCCGCGCTCACGATCGGGGAGTTCAGCGGCCAGGTCGGGATCACCCGCCTCGGCGGCTGGCTCGGCCTGCTCACCGCGGCCCTCGCGTGGTACAGCGCCTTCTCGGTGGTCATCAACGCGACGTGGAAGCGGGTCGTGTTGCCGGTCTGGCCCCGCTGATCCCGAGCTTTCGGTTTCATCATTCAGGAGTCGATGGTGCCGAAGTAACGGATGGGGCGGCTGTGGTCACGCAGGCCGCTCTGGTCACTCCTGCAACACGACATCCTGAATGATGAAAGGCGAGATCGCGGGATCGTCGCTGCGGCTCCACGACGGCGCCTCGACCGGCTGCGCGGGGGCAGCAATGAGATCACCGGCGTGGATGTCGCGGGGGAGAGTCACCCCCGTCGCCCGCAATCCCGTGCCCACCACCACGATCGCCGCACCCGCGTGCGCCGTGGAAGCCCGCCCGATCAGCCGCGCCTCCGACCAGACCTGGGTTGCGCAATCATCGACGCCGTCGAGGTGGATCACGGGCCCATCCGGTCCGCCCGCGTCGACGGATTCCACGCAAAACACGGTCACGATGGTGCGATGAGTCTGCGAGAGCTTCCCGTGCCTCGAGGGCAGCACCGAGCATCCACCGAGTGAGCATGGGGTGCCGCTCAACTCCACGAGAGGGAGGAGTGGAAGGCCGGAGACGACGACGTCGGTCGTCGTGGCGAGCGTGAGCTCCGGCCAGCGATCGGGATCGAGCGGATCCGGGATGCTTCGCCTCAGCGAGGGCAGTATGGCGGTGAGAGTCACGCTGAACGCGGCGTCGACGGGTGGGTCCTACGAAAGTACATGCGAGAAGCCTCGATCCTGGCTGCGCACGGTCGACGACCCCTAACGAATCCTCTGCGCGCATCCATCCGACGCTGACGAAAATCTCGCAGATCTATGTGTGGCGTCAGTATGCGCGGCGTCAGTATTCGTGAACAGGGCGTGTGGATGCCGTTAGCAGTCCGCCATCATCGCCTCGGCGGGCGTATTCCGGTTCTATGGACAAGAATCATCTGATCACCCGGGCCCCCACCCCCGGCCGGGCGAATCGACTGGTCCGATGGGTGCTCGAGGCCCTCGAAGGCAGATACGTGTGGGGATACATCGAGATCGGAGCGCTCGGCCGGGGAGCGTGGATGCGCGAACGACTCACGCTGCTGCCGCCGGGTACCGACGCGTCCGAACGACGCGCCCTCACGGTCTACCGCAACTGGCCGGTGATCGGAGCGATCGGAGCGCTGCTTCTCATGCTCGTGTTCGGTGACCGACTGGCACCGCCGATTGCATTCGTCGCGGCCTTCGCCACCTACGGTTTTGTCACCTGGATGATCGCCCGGGCGACCCGGCGGCGGCGTAGGGAGTCGATCCGACTCGTCGCTGTCACCGTCGCGGTCGGCGGAGGGGTGGAGCGCCTCGGCAACGTCGATACCCTGCGTTGCACGAAGGCGACCCTCGCAGACCTCGATCGACGTTCGGCCATGCGGGAGATCACGCCGGCCCAGTACGAAAACGAGTGGGCGACCCTGTACTGGGCGCTCGATGCGCAGCGCCAGCACCTCGACGAAGAACGTCAGCGGGGCATCCCCGCCTCGGAGTCGACAATTCCGCCCGAGAGGTCGCAGGGCTATTGACGTGCTGGCGACCTCGACGGCAGTGGCTGGTCCTCCTGGATCCCCGGGCCAGGCCCGTGCGTGATCAGAACCGGGCAGGCGGCATGAGCCGCGCACTCTGCGCTCACCGATCCGAGAAGGCGGCCCGCGATGCCCCCGTGTCCGCGGCTCCCGACGACCAACATCGATGAGCCGGCGCTGTCCTCGATGAGGACGCGAGCGGTATCCCCTTCGATCGCACAGGCCGAATACCACTCCGGAGGCTCTCCCTCGAAGAGCTTGCGCCCGACCGAACCGGCCGACCGCTGCGCTGTGCTCTCCTGCGACCATCCGCTCAGCGGAAAGCCGCCGATCGATAGCGGTGGTTTCCAGGCGACGACCAGGCGCAGGTCGGCATCCATCAGGGGAGCGAGCTGCGCGGCGTAGAGCGCGGCCGCACCCGCGGAGGGCGAGCCGTCGTAGCCGACGACGATGCGATCACGACCGAC
>JAYVNU010000283.1:0-3289 GCA_043758345.1 Lacisediminihabitans sp. | reverse complement strand
GCCAGTTCACGGAGACGGGATTCGACGTGTCCCACTGTGGGAGCGTCGCGACGGCGAACTGGCCCTTCTCGGTTCCCTTGCCAACGAGCCCCTTCTTCGAGAGGTCGGCCCAGTAATCCAGCACGTCTTTCGCGGGCTGCGAGGCCAGATCGATGGTCACGTTCTTCGCGTTGGCGCAGTCGTAGGTGAAGGGCTTCGCGCCCTTCTGGGCGTCCGCGGCGTATTCGGCCCGGGTGGTCGGCGGGGTCGTGATTCCGTACTTGTCGAAGATGTCCTTGCGATAGATCATCGCCATC
Source organism: Lacisediminihabitans sp. (assembly GCA_043758345.1). Taxonomy (GTDB): domain Bacteria; phylum Actinomycetota; class Actinomycetes; order Actinomycetales; family Microbacteriaceae; genus Lacisediminihabitans. The sequence continues at coordinate 2,993 of JAYVNU010000283.1, read as the reverse complement.
GGTCTGACCTCGGTCGCGCCGCACGCGCTGAGATCGACGAGAGCCTTCTGAATCTCGAATCCGGTGAGTTGGTCGGCCTCGAGCATGATCACGTCGGACGCGCCCTTGTCGGCCGAGATCGCCGTCTGGTATTCGGTGTATTCCGGCGCTCCCGGCCGGGCGACGGTCCAGCAGACCTGAACGTCTTTGTGGTTGTTGTTGAAGTTGTCGACGACCTTCGCCATGTTCGGATTCCAGGCCCAGAGCGAGACGACGGGTGCGCTTTTGTCGACGATCTTGTTGGTGCAGTTGGTCGGTTTGCCATTGCGGCTGCGATGAGTGCTCTCTTTTTCACTGTATCTCCCTTCGTGGTGCAGGGTCGCGGAGGCCCTGTCGAGCTCAAGGGGAGAGGCCGCCCCTCCGCGTCGTCAGAGACTGGATGACTCCCGCTGCACGAGCGAGAAGCTCGCCAGGTTTTCCCGGGGTTGATCGTCGACCGGGTCGGGAGTGTGTATTGCGTCTCGTCGATGTCATCGATTCCGATGACCGAGACATCTCTTAAAATCTGCTGCCCCGCCTCCTGCATCACGCGCATCGCCCCGAGCGCCACGGAGTCGTTGAAGGCGACGACACCGTCGAACTGAATGCCCGACCGCAGCATCCCGCGCATCGCCTCTGCGCCCCCGGAGCGGAAACACCCGCCGACCTCGACGACGAGTTCGTCCCGGAACGGCACGCCGGCGTCCGCGAGGGCCTCGGCATACCCCTCGAGCCGCAGCCCGGCTGATCCGATCGCCTCGCCGCGATGAGCACCGAGGGCGAGGATGCGTCGCCGTCCCATCGACAGCAGATGCGCGGTGGCCGCACGCGCGCCCTCGCTGTTCCGCATGGTCACGTGATCGGTCGGACCAGCGAAGATTCGCTCGCCGAGAAGTACCTTCGGGGCCGGGATGTCCTCGAGCAGATGGGCCTGTCCTCTCCGAAGGCGAGCACGCTGCAGAGGATTCCGTCGACCATCCGCAGCCGAGGGCCGCGCAACAGTTCGAGTTCCGTTTCCCGGCGGTCGCCCGACTGCTCGATGACGACCGCGAGCTTCTTGGCGTCGGCAGCCCGCATGACCGCAACAGCCCGCTCGGCGAAGTAGGCGTTCCTGAGGTCGGGGACGATGAGGCTGATGACACCGATCCGGCCCGAGCGAAGACCCCGAGCCGACAGGTTCGGCCGATAGCCGAGCTCGTCGATCGCGGACTGCACGCCTTGGCGGGTCTCCGGGCGGATGAACCGGTAGTCGGTGACGACGTTCGACACCGTCGTGATCGAGACATCGGCGACCCGTGCGACATCGTGCATCGTGATCGCCGTGGCGCTCCCTCGCTCTCTCACCCGGTAATCGGCATCCAATGCCTGCCGGTAGTGACGTCACAACGTTGGAAGGTCTTTCGATTTTCGCGTGACCTTCGGCACCGTTCGCGGCGTCACCACGAACCACAGCGAGGCGATGTCCACGCCGGACCACAACTCATGCTGTTTGCCGGAAACCGGAGCCGTCGCAGGCGGCGGGCGTGAGGTCTGCCGATCGGCCCTTCCGGAGGCCTACGAAGGGCCGAATGGGGTGCTTCAGGGGCGGCCGATCGCGGGCGCGGCCGTTGAGGACCGCTCGACCAGGTGCGGCACCGTCTGCACCGGCTGCCCGACGACTTGGCCGTCGAGCACCGAGAGCAGCGTCCGCATGATGCGACGCCCGAGTTCGGTGAAATCCTGCCGCACCGTGGTCAGCGGCGGGGTGAAGTGGGCCGCCTCCGGGATATCGTCGAAGCCCACGATGCTGACATCCTGCGGAACACGGATGCCCGCGTCGGCGAAGGCGTGCAGCAGACCGAGCGACATCTGATCGTTGCCGGAGAATATCGCGCTGAACGCGGCATCTGGCATCCTGAATTGCTCGGCGAGCCTGGTACCGATCTCGAGTCCGCTGTCGGCCGTCCAGTCGCCCTCGAGCACGGGAGCCACCGGGAGCCCCCGACGCTCGAGTTCCGCCTTCCAGCCCCGCTCTCGCTCCTTCGCATCGAGAGAACCGGCAGGACCGGACACGTGGAGGATGCCGCGGTGCCCGAGTTCGGCGAGGTGGGAGGTGGCGATCGTCGCCCCGTGTAACTGGTCGATCGACACGCTCGGGTAGGCGCTGTGGCCGCTCGAATCCGCGGTCACGAGTGGCACTCCCGCCTCCAGTCCGACGACCGCTTCGAGGGAGGATTCGTCGATCGCGATGAGCACGAGCGCCTCGACCTTCTGCTGAAGCAGCACGTCGACGGCGTCGAGGATCGATGAGCCGTCGGGCTGCGAGATGCTCGCGATCGTGACGTGGTAGCCGGCCTCCCGCGCGGCTTCGTTGAAGGCGAGTGCGACGCTCGACGGCCCATACTGTGTGTTGCCGGTGCTGATCAGACCGAGGGTGCGGGTCTTCCGGGTCTTCAGCGCCCGCGCGACGGAACTCGGCCGGTAGTGCAACTCTTTGATCGCGGCCTCGACTCGCGCCCGCGTCTGTGGCCGTACGGTGTCTCCGTCGTTCAACACCCTCGAAACGGTCTGGTGCGATACCCCGGCGAGGGTCGCGACATCCGTTATGTTGGCCACGATTGCGAGGCTGCCTGCCGGGTCCGTCAGCGTCCCCCGTTTCGACGCTTGTTGTAGACGTCGAACGCGACCGCGGCGAGAAGCACGAGACCCTTGATCAGGGACTGGTATTCCGTTCCGACACCGAGGATCGACATGCCGTTGTTGAGCAGTCCGATGATGAGGCCACCGATGATCGCGCCGGTGACGGTGCCGATGCCGCCCGTGACGGCCGCGCCACCGATGAACACCGCGGCGATCGCATCGAGCTCGAAGCCGGTTCCCGCGCTCGGACTCGCCAGGTTCAGCTGCGCGGTGAAGACGAGGCCGGCGAGCGCCGAGATCACCCCCATGTTCACGAAGAGCATGAAAGTCACGCGCTTCGTCTTCACACCGGAGAG
>JAYVNU010000282.1:0-10197 GCA_043758345.1 Lacisediminihabitans sp. | reverse complement strand
CACCGGCCGCTGCCAACCAGCGGCGCAGGAGCGAACGGTTGCCTGGCGTCGAGAGCATGACGAGCAGGTGGATGCCGGCGAGCAGCACCAGATACAGGAAGACATAGATCGACAACGCGATCACGATCCCGTAGGCGAGCCAGGGCAGCAGTCGAGTGACGCGAGCGCGCAGGAGCGTGACGAGCAGAACGCTCGACCAGACCGCGAGTGCGGTCGCCATAGCATAAGAGCGCCCCTCGGTGCCGATCAGGGTGACACGCGGCAGGATCAGGAAGATGATTCCGGCGATGACCGCGATCTGCCTGGTGAGCAGCATGTTCGCAAGCACCACGGTTCCGGCGACGGCGATGCCGATGGCGATGGCGCTCGGAAGCCGTACCGCGAATTCTGTGGCGCCGAACAGTTGAATCCAGAAGTGGAGGAAGACGTAGTACGCACCGTGGACGGCATCAACACGACCGAGTTCGCCCCAGAGGGTTGAAAGCGGCCGCTCTGCCGACATCACGCTGGCCGCTTCGTCACCCCAGAAGGACGGATTCCAGGATCCCAGCATCGTGACGACGGCACCGACGATACCGAGCACCGCCGAGAGCGGACCGATTGCGACCGGGAGGGTGAATCGTGCACCGGAGGAGGGTGGCGCTTGGCCGGGCTCGTGCAGCGTCGTCGTGCTGCTCACCAGGCGTCACCTCACTTCATCCTCGGGCATCGCCTTCGGATGGCGGAGCCTTCCCTCAATTCTGGTCGGCGCATCGGGGTGTTGCGCCACAAACGGGGATGGGCGGCGTGAGAGTTCGTACAGGCTCGAATGCAGGGCTCAGACGGCGGGAAGCGTCACTGTGACGGAGAGTCCGTTCGCGTTGTCGAGGGAGATCGATCCTCCGGCCGTATCGACGATCGCGTGAACGATGGCGAGACCGAGCCCGCTTCCCCCGCTGTTCTTCGCGCGGGATTCATCTGCTCGGGAGAAACGGTCGAAGGCCACCGGGATGAATTCCTCCGGCATCCCCGGCCCCGAATCGACGACCGTAAGCGCGAGGCCGACCGGCGAATGGCGAAGCGCGATGCGAACCCAGCCATCGTCCGGTACCGCCGTCGCCGCATTGTTGGCGAGGTTCAGGATGACGCGCCCGAAGTTCGTGGGCGAGACGCGGTAGCGAGCTGCGGTCGGCACGTCGTCGATGTCGTAGTCGATGGTCACGCCGGTCGCTGCCGCAGTGAGTCGCGCTCGATCGACGGATGCCGCGAGCTCGCCGGCCAGTTGGTTCCAGTCGGTCGTCGTGACGCCCCCCGCCACCACCGGCTGCTCGAGCTGGGAGAGTTCGAGCAGTCCGGTGGCGAGCCCGGACAGCCGCTGGACGGAGCGCTGTGCGTCGGTGATCTCGGACTCGAGAGCGACGGCATCCCCGCTGCTCAGATGAGCGAGTTCGAGCTGCCCCATCAGGATGGCGAGTGGTGTTCTCAGTTCGTGGCTGGCATCGGAGACGAGTTGTCGTTCGCGATCCACCGATTGGCGCACGTCGGCGATGAATTCGTTAAGGGTGACGGCGAGTGCCGAGAGCTCATCCATCGCCGGGCCGACGGGGAGCGGTTCGGTCGACCCTTCGGCCAGAATCGCCTTCGCCTGTCGACGCATCCGCGTCACGGGCCGGAGGGCGAGGGCGGTCAGGATCCAAGAGGTGGCGCCGAAACCGATGACTCCGAGAATCGCCCCGACGATCAGCGCATGGGTGATCTGGTCGAGCGAGATGATCGACGAGTCCTGGTTCCTCACAGTGATCACGTGCCAGGTCCCGGCGGTGGTCGACACCGCCTCGTTGTAGACGTTGTATTCATCGTCGCCCATCATGATGGTGTGCGTGTAGTCGTCCAGCCGTGCGAGCGAGTCGAGTCGGCTTTCGAGATTCTTCGGGAGGTTCGACACGGCGATGACGCCTGCCGGAGTGATGACCGCGACCAGTTGGCCACGGCCCGGCTTGTCGATCAGCGGCGTTGCACTGCCCGTGATCCTCGTGACGTAGGGCGACGCGTCGTGGTGCAGCAGCGTAGTCGTCGTGGTGTTCTGAATGTGATCGACCTGAGCGCGGAACGTGACGACGGCAACAGCCGCCACGATCGCGGCGATTACCAGGGTGCCGATGGTGATCCGCGAGCGGATGGTGAGGCGACGAAAGAATCTCATTCGGGAGCGCTTCCGATCACTCGACGACCTCGAGGGAATAACCCTTCCCCCGGAGTGTGACGATCCGAACCCCGGCCTCCGCGGAGTCGATCTTCCGGCGAAGGTAGCTGATGTACTGATCGACGATGTTCGGGTCGATGTTGTCGACCCCGCCCCAGACCTCCTCGAGGATGCGCTGCCGACTCACGATCTGCCCGGACTGCCCGGCGAGAAGCCGCAACAGGGTGAACTCTTTCGGACTCATCGCGACCGGACGGGAATCGACCTTCACGCTGAGCGACAGGGAATCGAGCTGCAGTCGCCCGACCGTGACGGTGAGCTTGTCGCCGGCGGCATCCCGTCGGAGCAGAGCTCTCACCCGCGCGCTCAACTCGACGAAGGCGAAGGGCTTCGTGAGGTAGTCGTCGGCCCCGGAGTCGAGGCCGAAGACCCGGTCTTCTACGGCGTCCCGCGCCGTGATCAGCAGGATGGGCAGCAGATTGCCTGACTCACGGATGCGCCGACAGATCTCGAAACCCGACATCTGCGGCAGCATGACATCGATGGCGGCGAGGGAGAAGTCGTTGTTCGTGATCGCGATGAGGGCATCGACGCCGTTGCCGACCACGTGCGTCTCATATCCCTCCGCCGTGAGTCCGCGGTCGATGAGCCTGCCCATTTCGGGATCGTCTTCGACGATGAGGATCTTCACAAGGGAATGTTCCCACGTCTTCGTCAGAACTCGCCGCTGCCGTTGATTCGGTGGGCCGAAGAGTGTTGTCTGGGATCACCGGCACACTCGGTTAGAAGCAGCTGAAGAATCAACCACGGGGAGACACGATGACGAACGACCAGTCCGGCGCGACCGATACAGGCGACACCGCGCCTCTCGACCTCCGGCCGCTTCCCGGCAGTGAACGGAACTCCGCCGACGTGATCGCCCCGGCGGCCGTTTCCCTTCCGCCGGATGGTGTGATCGAGGCGACGGTACTAATTCGACGACGCTCGGCCATCGACTCGGAGGCTGTGACATCGGGAGAGCCGCTCACGAAAGACGAGTTCGCCGCAACCCTCGGGGCAGACCCGGCGGACGCCCTCATGGTCGAGGACTCGCTCGTTCTGCTCGGTGTGACCGTCATCGAGACCGACCTGCCGTCCCGCCGCATCCGAATCTCGGCCCCGGCGAAGACCATGTCGCGGGTCTTCGGCGCGACGCTCGAAGCGGTCACGAGCCGGGCATCCGACGGAACCGAGTTCCAGCACCGCAATCGCAGCGGCGGTCTGATGGTGCCGGCCGCGCTCGACGGAATCGTCACCGCGGTACTCGGACTCGACGACCGTCCGCAGGCTCGCACGGAATTCCGCATCAATGAAGCGAAGGCTGTCTCGCTCAGCTACACCCCGCTGCAGCTCGGCGAGATCTACAGATTTCCGGCCGGCACCGATGGCACAGGCGAGACGATCGCGATCATCGAGCTCGGCGGGGGCTTCGCCCTGAAAGAGCTCGACACGTACTTCGCCGGTCTCGGGATCACCTCTCCGACGGTGACCGCGGTCGGGGTGGATGGCGCGGCCAACATCCCGGGCAAAGATCCGAACGGCGCCGACGGCGAGGTGCTCCTCGACATCGAGGTCGCTGGGGCGCTCAGTCCGGGCGCCGATATCGTCGTCTACTTCGCGCCCAACACCGATGCCGGCTTCATCGACGCGGTGAGCGAGGCTGCGCACGCGACGGTGACACCGACATCCATGAGCATCAGTTGGGGCCAGAGCGAAGACCAGTGGACCGCTCAGGCCCGCACCGCGCTCGACAACGCCTTCGTGGATGCCGCGGCACTCGGCATCACGGTGACGGCCGCGGCGGGTGACAACGGAAGCGCAGACGGTGCGACGGACGGAAAGAATCATGCGGACTTCCCGGCCTCGAGCCCGCACGTGCTGGCGTGCGGTGGCACGAGCCTCCAGGCGAACGGGACCACCGTGACGTCGGAGACCGTATGGAACAACGGCGCCGGCGGGGGCGCGACGGGTGGCGGAGTGAGCGACACCTTCCCGCTGCCGAGCTGGCAGGCGAAGGCCGGGGTGCCAGCACCGACCTCAACGACCGGCGGACGGGGGGTTCCGGATGTCGCGGCCGTCGCAGATCCGGCGACGGGTTATCAGGTGCTCGTCGACGGCCAGCAGAAGGTCTACGGCGGCACGAGTGCCGTCGCTCCGCTCTGGGCAGCTCTCGTCGCCCGACTCGCGGAGGGCACCGGGCGGCGACTCGGCCTGATTCAGCCAACGCTCTACGCGGCGGCGGAGGGCACCCCACCGACGGGATTCCGCGACGTCGTCACCGGTGACAACGGCAGCTTCAGCGCCAGGAAAGGCTGGGATGCCTGCACCGGGCTGGGAGTACCGGACGGCACGGCTCTCCTCGCCGCGCTCGGAGGTGCCGCGAGGGCGGGTTGAACTGCAGTGTTGCCGGAAAACGGCGCGGTTGGCCATGTTCTCCGAACATCACCGCAGGGATGCCGACCGGATACTGCTGGTCGGCGACGGCCCATCGGTCGGACACGGCGTGCTCCCGCATCAGCTCTGCCCCGCCGGACACCTCGCCCGGCGGCTGTCGCCGATGACGGGTCGGGGTGTCGATATCGACATCGTGGTCCGGGTCCATCTCCAAAGCTGGCAGGAGAGCTATCAGTGCTGTCGGGAGCGCGCCCGGGCTGACGGGACGGTGCGGATCAGCGCCCGGCCGCGTAGCCCTGGGCCCCGCGTGGGTTGGCCGCGCCGAAGAGCAGCCCGGACTGCGATCGGCCGACCGCGGAGAGCCGCCCGAGACTCCAGCCGCCGACCTGGGTGACGTTGTGACCACGCAGCACGAGCTCGGCGACGGCGGCCTCCGGGAGACGGGATTCGACGACGGCCCCGCCCGGCGTCCAGGTGCGCGGCCAGAAGGATTCGGGGAAGGCGGTCGAATGGAACGCCGGGGCATCGATCGCCTCCTGCGGCGTGTACCCGCCGATGATGGTGCGCAACAGGTAAAGCAGCTGCCACTGGTCCTGCTGGTCGCCGCCGGGACTGCCGAGCGCGGTGACCTCGTCGTTCGGACCGAACACGAGCGTCGGGGTGAGGGTGGTGCGCGGACGCATGCCCGGCGTCAGTGTCGAGGGCGTCCCGCGCTCGAGCCAGGTCATCTGCAATCGGGTTCCGAGGCAGAAGCCGAGCTCCGGGATGGTGGGATTCGACTGCAGCCAACCACCGGATGGCGTCGCGGAGACGACGTTGCCCCAGCGGTCGATGACGTCGATGTGGCAGGTGTCGCCACGGGTGACCCCACCTGAGTCGACCGAGGGCTCGCCCGCGTCGAGGGGGTTTTCGCCCGGCTCGGATGGCTGCGCTCGCTCGATCGTCGGCTCGCCGATGCCGGCCGCGGAGCCCGCCGGACGCTCCTCGACGAGCGGCGGAAAGTAGGCATCCACTCCGGCAACGGTGCCGGGCCGCAGCTGCAGCGATGCCGCGTTGGTGATGAGGCGCCGTCGCAGGTCGGCGTACCCCGGCGAAAGCAGGTAGTCGAGCGGAACGTCTGCGCCGTCACCGTAGTAGGCCTCCCGGTCGGCGAAGGCGAGCTTCTGAGACTCCAGGATGGTGTGAGCTCCGACGCCGGTCGAGGGATCGAGCAGGTCGTCGTCGAGCCCGGAGAGGATGGCGAGGGTCTGAAGGATCGCCGGACCCTGCCCCCACGGCCCGGACTTGGCGATGGTGTGGCCACGGAACTCGCCGGTGACGGCCGACTCGTAGCCGGCCGAGAAACCGGCGAGATCGTCGCCGGTGATGACACCGGCGTGGTCGCCGCCGGTCGAATGCCGGTGCGGATCGCGGATGAATCGCACGATCGCCTCGGCGACGAAACCCTCGCGCCACTCCCGCCGCGCCGCGTCGATCCGCTCCTGACGGGACTCGCCGGTCGCGGCCTCCGCGAGGCGCTGCAGGGTGGTCGCGAGTGCGGGGTTCACGACGAGCTCCCCCTCGGCGACGGGCGAGCCGCCGGGCATCCACTGCTCTGCGGATGTCGGCCAGTGCTCCGTGAACAACTCGGCCACCGCCTCTATGGTCGCAGCGACACGTCCGAGCATCGGATGCCCGTCCCGCGCATACCCGATGGCGAAGTGCAGCACGTCGGGCAGTTCCCACGACCCGTGATCCCGCAGCAGCAGCAGCCAGGCGTCGACCGCCCCCGGAATCGCTGCCGCGAGGGCCCCGGCTCCCGGCACCAGATCGAGCCCCTCGGAGCGGAAATGCTCGACGGTCGCGCCGGCGGGGGCTGGTCCCTGCCCCATCAACACGATGGGATTCCTCGGCTCGAATTCGGTGACGAAGAGTCCGACGACATCGCCGCCCGGCCCGTTCAGATGCGGTTCGACGACGTGGAGAACGAAGGCTCCGGCGACGGCGGCGTCGAAGGCGTTGCCACCACGTTCGAGCACGGCCTGGGCAGACGCGGTCGCGAGCCAGTGGGTGGAGGCGGCCATGCCGAAAGTTCCGCGCAGTGTCGGGCGGGTGGTAAAGGCTGGTGGGGGAGTGAACTTCATCTGAAGTGACAGTATGCAACACCCGGCGGGGTTCGTAACATTGCGTCAACCCGCCGGGGCGGCCGGAACGGTAGCGTCGCGATCATGACCACGATTCTGGCATCCGAGATACTACAGCCCGACGCTCGGCCGCTCACGCGCCGGGACCGGTGGACCAACTTCACCGAGATCCCGCTGCTCATCACCGCGACGGTCTTCGTGGCGGATTATGTGGTGAAGGTGGTGCTCGCCGCCGGCGGGTGACGTGGTTCCTCCGCCACGTCCTCGACTTCCTGCTCGTCGCGTTGCCGTTTCTGCGCCCCCTCCGCCTGCTGCGGGCAGCAATGGTCTGGGCCTCCGTTCACCGCGCTGCGGGCCGCACCCTGCGCGGTCGTCTCGCCGTCTACGTGATCGGGTCGGTGCTCTTCCTCGTCTTCGTGGCGTCGCTCGCGGTGCTCGAGCCGATCGCGCGCCGACCCGCGACTGAGGAGGACTTCGGCCGGCTGCCCTACGCCGCAGCCGGACGGCCAGCCTGCCGCGATCCAGCACGAGAGATCGCGATCGCCGCACACGCGAAACCGAGGATCACCGCAGTCAGTACGACGCAGTAGATCACCACCGAGAGCACACCGCCAGGCCCGCCGGGCTCGAGGAAAGGATACGGATACCAGCCGCCCAGCCCCCCGCGGATCATCGTGAAGGCGAGCCAGGCGAGCGGGTAGGAGGCAACCAGCGCGAGTGATCGCCAGCGCACCGGGACCCGTCCGGGGGTGAGGATCCAGTCGAGGACGAGCAGTATCGGAATCGCGACATGAAAGACCTCGGTCGGCCAGTGTGGACCCTGGTAGTCGCCATTCGAGGGGATGTTGCGCAACAGCGCGTTGTAGACGATCGCCGTCACGACGGCGTACGAGAGCACAGCCATCCGCACGGTGCTGAGCAGTCGGGTATCAACCGGGTGACGCAGCGCGAACACCCCGCCGACGACGAGCACGACGACATTCATCATGCTCGACTCGATGGTGAAGTAGGCGAAATAATGGTCGGGCTTGAACGCACTGTGTGCGAGCGTGTCCACGATCTCCGTGACGATTCCGGAGAGCACGAGCAGCCCGGCGATGATCCGGGCGACCCCGATCACGCTCCGGACGGTGTTCTGGGTGGTGCTGAGGCGGCGAAAGGCCGGGTTTCGTTCGTTGAACACCGTCGTCATCTGACAAGGGTATTCCGAAGGGATGCCCATCGAAAGCGGAAACCGACGTAACGTGGAGGTAGCGCCACCATAGCGCCACGAAAGAGGTAACACTTGCCCGACGAATGCATCCATGGTCTCGAATCCGGACTGTGTGATCTCTGCTATCCGAAACCAGCGCCGGTTGTCGAAGCCCCGGTAGCGACCTTGAGCCGCAACGGTTCGACCCGCACAGCCACTCGCACGAGGCCCGCCGCTCAGCGGCGCACCGCAGGCGTCGGCACGCCAGACCATAAGGTCGGCGAACAGCGCATCTATCACTTCACCCACATCGACAACCTCGCCCGGATCATCGAACACGACGGTCTCGTCGCGAGCCGCCAGGCGACTCCGGTGGTGGATGCGTCGTCCGCCGATAACCGCGAGAAGCGTGCTGAACGTCTGCTCGGAACCTCGACGGTCGCCGACTACGTTCCCTTCTTCCTGTCGCCGAACGCGGCGGTCTGGTCGATCATCCGGTCACAGAAGGCCGACCCGCGCCTGTCGGCCGAGATCCGTCACCACGCGGCGTCGGAGTTCGTGATCCTGGTCAGTACGGTCAAAGTGGCGGCGACGATGCACGTGGCGGTCGCCGACGGTGATCCGGCCAAGGCGCCGACGAGTTTCGGCATCACGCCGGAAGACAACGACCGCGTGCTGCGCAAGCTCCGCGCCGATGACGAGGCGATTCTTACCGGCGAGGTTCTCGTGCACGAGCGCTTCCCGTTCGAGCAGCTTGCTCTCATCGGAGTCGCGAACGACCGCGCCCGAGACCTCGTGAAAGAAATCCTCCAGGCGGCCGCCCACGAGCCGAAGGTCAGTGTCTACCCGCCCTGGTTCGCCAAGGCGGAGTAGCGCGCACTCGACTAGAACCAGATGCTCAACCACGGTGTCGTGGCCGAGCGGAAGCACAGTTCGGCGGCGGCAGCAGCCCCCGGCGTGAGCTCTTCGATGCGACCGGCCCTGTGGAGCAGCACAGGTGATACCCCGCCGAGGTAGATGGCGCTGAGTTCGTTCACCGACAGCGCCACTGCATCCGCATCGTCCGGAATGTCGCCTTCAAGCGGTCCGACGACAGCCGTCCCATCGCTGGAAATTGTCACGAGGAACCTCCCGGCAGCGAACTCGAGTTCATCTTTCACGTCGAACACGAGGTGACCGGGCGCGTGGTACCGCCGAGCCGTCAGCGCCGCCGGAACGTCGAGGATACGCGTCCAGAGGTGATCACGTTCGAGCGACTTGTAGGCCGAACGATAGTCGGCGATCTGCCAGCGGAGCGGCTCATCGATCGAGCGATCGGGGGCCCGGATCTCGCCGATGAGGTCCATCGCGAGCAGGTGTTGCCACAGTCCCGCGTACGCATCGTCCGTCGCGGACACGAGATACGACAGTTCGAGGGTGGCCTGGGCTGGTGGGTCCTCTTCACGGATCGAATACACCGCGAACCCCTGCAATTCGCCGTTCGCGTCGTCGTAGCGGAGGTGGCGCAGCTTCTTCGCTTGAGATTCGGTCCCAACAGTGAGGCCGAGCATCCGCTCCCAGAGCACCCCCGAGAACGACATCTGCCCCGGGGTCTGCAGCCGCACCCGGTCTACGAGGTCGAGGCCGATGGTGCGAAGGTGTTCGGCCTCGACGACATGGACCCGACCGGATGCCTGCGGCCCGATCCAGGTCGCGCGCGCAGTCTTGATCGACCAGTCGGCCGCCATCGCGGAGGGCGCGAACCCCCAACGCGAGTAGATCGTCGACTCCGACACGGTGAGCATCGCGATCGGATAGCCGAGCGCACGGGCGGTGCGCAGCTCGGCTTCGAGCATCGCGCGGGCGATGCCACGGCGGCGATGGGTCGGCGAGACGGTGATCGCGCTGATCGCCCAGGCCGGAATGGTGCTGTGGCCGGGGATGGTGAGGTCCGATGGCCAGGATGCGGCCGTGGCGACGGGGGTGGCAGCATCCGCCGCCGTGTCGTCGTAGACGCCGCTGTTACGGCGAAGATGAGCCGTCTTCTGGCGGGCAGCGAGTACCTCGGGGCTCATCCGCTCGCCGAAGAATCCGCGAACGACCGACTGCAACCAGACGGGGAAACTACCGTTCTCGGAGTTGTCGACCAGTTCGAACCGAAGGCCGTCGGCGGCGAGCGCCGCAACCGCTTCCGCGTCGATGGGCAGGCTGGAGTGGTCGTAGCTATTCATGCGTCCAAGGGTAGCGGCGAGCGGGCGCCGTACTGCGAGGGGAGTAAAGCGGCGGCT
>JAYVNU010000281.1:0-27825 GCA_043758345.1 Lacisediminihabitans sp. | reverse complement strand
GCCAGCGGGCTTGCCAATGGAGTTGTTGGCGTCGAACGCGGCACGGACTTCTTCGCGCGAGCGAAAGACACCGCGGGCGGTCGGCCGTTCGACGTCATTCTGGAATCACTCGGTGGCGATATGCTCGCCGGTTCCATTGCCGAAGTCGCGGCTGGCGGTACGGTCATCAGCTACGGAGCTGCCGCGGGGCAGAAGAATGACGCAACGCCGACTCCGAGCGAACTGCGAACCCGGAATATCTCGCTTGCCGGTTTCAGCATCATCAATCTCAGCCGCGCCGCTCCTAGCAAGACCCGCGACCTCATCGAAAGCGTGCTGGCACTGACCCAGAAAGACCTCGTTATCCCCGCCCCGAAGATCATCGGATGGGAGGACGCGATCGCGGCTCATATCGCGCAGGCGGAAGGTCACGCCACAGGAAAGACCGTCGTTCGGATCCACTGAGGCCCCATGGGGATCGGTACACGTGCACCTCGCCGGTCGCGACCACACAGGCCGGCATCACAGCTGACGCAACAATCCACCGTTACACGCTCAATTTGGCCATTTGCACCCGAGCGCAACCCGTCCGGCGAGACGCCTCGTAACCCATGGGATAGGACACGCCGGGGATAGCGGAGCGACACCCTCGAGCTCGCCCGTGAATTGCCTGCCCGATCATCGTGCTCAATGTTGGGACACTTAAAAGGTGTTCCGGTGGGCAGTCGCGAGCTCGATCCCTGTGAAGGCGGGGATGTGCGGGCCGTCCCACTGACGGCCCATCTCGACGCGGTGAACGCGTCTGATGTTTTGTTGTCGAGGCCAACCGAGACTGTGACTTACGGCCTCCAGCTCGGAAGCCACCGACTCGAAGCGATCACAAAATACCGCCAAACAGCGCCGAACTCCAGAGCCGTGACGGGACTGCACCACTGAGGCACCTGGCAGGACATGGGTCTTGGACACGGGCAATAGAACACAACACGCCGATTCGACCTCCTGACGGGCAGAGTGTCTCGTGGACGGTCGTCTGTGGACACAGCGCGACAAGTAGCACTAAGAATGTGATCTTCTCGATTCGGGACAGAGAATAGGGATATGCGCGCTTTACACCCGATCACGCCGGCTCAGCTGCCAGAAGTCTTGCTTCGTGTTTCGTTGGCGCGTCCCGTGCACCTCTGGGGTGCGCCCGGAATCGGTAAGTCGACAATGGTCGAAGCTTTCGCGCGAGACCTTGGCATGGACTGCGTCACGCTGATGGCTACGCAACTCGCGCCAGAGGACATCGCCGGAGTGCCCCAGCTGGTCACGCGCCAGGATGGCGTGACATTCTCGCGGTTCGCGCCGCCCGAGCTACTTGTGCGGACCGAGCCGTTCGTGCTCTTCCTCGATGAGCTGAACGGGGCTCGACCTGAGGTGCAGAAATCGCTGTACTCATTGGTTCTCACAGGCCAGGTCGGGGACTTTCGTCTCCCTGCCGGCAGCGTTGTGATCGCGGCGGGCAACCGCGCGACCGACCAGGCGGCAGTCAAGCCGATGCCAGCACCCTTGCTCAACCGCTTCGTGCACGTTCACCTGCGCTCATCAGTGGACGACTGGCTCGCTTGGGCCATCGATGCTCAGATCAATCCGTTGGTGGTGGAATACATCACACAGCGTCCCGACCATCTGCACGTCGAGCCGCCGAAGACAGAAGAGGCCTTCTCAACGCCGCGCTCGTGGCATGCGCTTGCCGACGCACTGACGTCATGGGGAGATGATCCTGACCTCGAGATCGTCGCGATGCTCGCCTCCGGCTGCGTCTCGGCATCGCACGCCGCGACTTTTGCGGCTTGGTACAAGATGCGCGAACGCGCTTACGACCTCGAAGCCATCATCCGTGGCGACCTGCGTTGGCCAACGGACGTCGCCGACCGCGATCTCTTGCACTTCCACGCTCTCTCCCTCCGCGCTCGGCTTGCGAAAGACCTCCCCGCCGATATTCGTCACGCCTCGCCGGCCGGGCGGCAGTTCGCGATCCGCGCGAAGGATCTTCTGGTCGGCTTGGCTGACATCTCGCTCGAGATCGCACAAATCGTCGTCACACCGGATGAGACAGGGGCGCCGATCCTGCCCGCCTGGTTCTTAGTGGAGCTCGTTCGGGACGTGCCTCGACTCGCGGAGAAGCGTTCGGCCTAATGGCCCGGAAGAATTCGAAGGAACTTCAAGATAAAGCGCTCGAGGCGATGCTGGTCGGCTGGAGCACCGTGCGACGTCACCCTATGTTCGCCCACATCGGGCAGCACCTGACGGTGACTCGACGGGACGGGATTCGCCCCGACGACGGCTGGGCACAGGTGGACTCCGAGACGGGCGACATCATCGTCGATCCGACGCGAAAGGCCGAACCCGAGCAGTGGACCTGGGTCTTCGCGCACCTGATGCTGCATCTAGGGTTTGGTCACCTGGACCCTCACGCATCCTTTGCCTCCCGCGCTGAGGCAACGGCGGCCGACGTCGAGGTCGACCGATTTCTCGCCTCCCTCAAGTTCGGAAGAACCCCGTTCGAATTGCCCGGGATATGGCCGGTGGGCTCGCCCGAACGTCTCGCCGAAGAGTGGAAACTGACCGGAGTGCCGGCCGGGCTCGAGACGTGCGGTGTGGCGGGCACGGCACCCTGCGTCACAAAGGGGCGTCGCCAATGGGGTAACGCCCCGGATTGGCGGCAGCTCTTCGCCTACGGACTCACCGATGCGGTATCGGCCGCCATGGACGTCGCCGGCGGTGCCCGGGTTTCCATCAGCGACCCATCGGCTCCGTTGCCGGCATGGGAGCGCGCACGTCGTTGGTTTCTCTCGGCCTATCCACTTCTCGGCGCGACGATGTCCACTCTTACTGTGGTCGCTGACGCGGAGCTGGCCCGCGGCTGGGACGTCCCGATCGCGGCGGTCGACCCAGTGGCGGGAGAACTTTACGTCAATCCACTCGCTGTCTTCTCCGAGCAGGAGTGGCGGTTCATCCTCGCCCACGAGTCCCTGCACGCAGCGCTTTCGCACCACACGCGCACCGGCGGACGCGATCCCTACCTCTTTAACCTCGCAACGGACTTCGTCATCAATGACTGGCTGATCGAGATGGGAGTGGGCGAGATGCCTTCCGGTCTCCTTCACGATCCGCAGTTCGCCGGCCAATCGAGCGAAGAAGTGTACGACCGGATCGCAACGGACTCGCGCCGGTACCGCAAGATGGTGACCTTGAGGGGTCGCGCTCAGCCCGACATCCTCGACTCCGGCGGCCGACTGCCGAGTGCTGGCGCATCTGTCGATCTGGATGAACTCCTTCGCCGTTCCCTTGGGACAGGTCTTGATCTTCACCTGGCCGAGGGTCGCGGTCATCTCCCGTCCGCGCTCGTGGCGGAGATCCGCGCCCTCGCGCAACCGCCCTTGCGGTGGGACGTCGAACTCGCCCGATGGTTCGAAGAGATGTTCCCAGCTCTTGAGCCGGTCCAGACATACGCTCGCCCGTCGCGGCGGCAATCGGCGACGCCCGACATCCCGCGGCCCGGCTGGCTGACACCCGAGGTACCCACGACTCAGCGAACCTTCGGCGTCATCCTCGACACCTCAGGGTCAATGGACGTCCGCCTCCTCGGCAAAGCCCTAGGCGCCATCGCCTCGTACGCACAAGCCCATGACGTGCCCGCCGCCCGTGTCGTGTTCTGCGACGCAGCAGCCTATGACGCCGGCTACATCGACGTGGACGACATCGCCGAAGGCGTCCGCGTGCGTGGCCGCGGCGGCACCGTCTTACAACCAGGCGTCAACCTCCTCGAACGTGCGTCGGATTTTCCCGACGACGGGCCCATTTTAATCATCACGGACGGCTTCATCGACGTCCTCCGAATTCGGCGAACACACGCCTTCTTGATCCCCGCAGCAGCATCTCTACCATTCCGCCCCAAGGGCCCCGTCTTCCGGTTTTCGTAACCAACAACATCCCCAACCCTCATCTAGAGTGCGTCCCGGCATAGACGAAAGGGTCTATCGGAGCGACTTGTCGGCCACTTATGTTCGCGAAAAACGGGCCACAATGCGCTGCGGTTCACAGGCAAATCGACCCTACGGTTTTTGTGACTGACGAGACGCCTCGAAACCCTAGGGTTGCGAGACGTCAGCCGACCGACGCATAGGCGCATTCGACACTCCATGGACCTCGCGCGTGTCGGACGGATACCGAGACGTGGGGCAGGCGATGCTGACAAGATAAAGCTTCGCCAAAGTGCTCGGATACTAAAAGGGGGTCCGGAGCGGGGGAATGCCCGTCACCTATGTGAGCGACGGCACCGATGCTTCGGCAGTCCGCGTCGTGGACCTGCATAAGAAGTACTACCTGACTGCCTCTGAGTTGGCAACGAAACTCTGGGCAGTCCCCCTCACATCGACAACGCGACGCACACCACGCCACGAACCGCTCGGCGCTGAGCTCGAAGGGCTTCGTGCCGGCTATGTCGGGATCGCCTACCGGGTCCTTGTCCGCATCGACGAAGACGCACGACTGGTACGGGTCATGCGTATCGCCCACAGGGCCGACGTTTATCGCCCGGAGTAAGCGACCACATCGGTAAATGCCTACTTCGGTTCATCGGAGCTCGTCCCCTACAGTCCGACGCGTAACACTCTGACCTCCCACGGCCGTAGCGGGTCGAGGACGCCGGCGGACAGCGGATAGTTGCCGAGGACCAGCTCGGCCTGCTGCCATTCGCTCGCCCGACTGCCGATAACGGCGAGATCAATGCCGCCGCCGAAGGCCGCGAGCACTAGGACCGCCGCCTCGTCGAGGCTCCGCCGATAGGCGAACAATTCGGGATGCTCCACTGCCAGCATTTCGAAGTCGCCATGCACGACCACCGGGTCCGAGTGACGAAGCCGGATCAACTCGCGGTAGAAGGCGAAGATCGAGTCGGGATCCGCGCGTTGGTCGCTCGCATTGACGCGATGGGCATTGAGGTTCGCCGCGATCCACGGCTCCCCGATGGTGAAACCGGCATGACGATCGGCGGTCCACTGCATCGGGGTGCGTGCGTTGTCCCGCCCCGATCGACGGATGCCTTCCAGCGCCGCCTCCTCCTCGACCCGTCCGGTGAGCATGGCCTCGTCGAAGAAGTTGAGCGATTCGATGTCGCGGATGTCCCCGATCGTTGCGAAGTCGGCGTTCGTCATTCCGAGTTCCTCGCCCTGGAAGATGAACGGCGTTCCGCGTTGGAGATGCAGCACGGCGGCGAGCAGCTTGGCGGAGTGGAGCCACTCCTCCGCGTCGTTCCCGAAACGGCTGACCGCGCGGGGCTGATCGTGATTGTTCCAGTAGAGGCTGTTCCACCCGACATCCGACAGGCCGTCCTGCCAACGGAGGAAGGATTCCTTCAGCTCCCGCAGACTCAGCGGTTGGGGGTCGAACTTGCCCGACGGGCCGTGGTCGAGCCCGACGTGCTCGAACTGGAAGACCATGTCGAGTTCGGCCCGCTCGGGATCGGTGAAGAGCCGCGCCTCTTCGACCGTCACACCCGGCATCTCGCCCACGGTGAGGTACCGACCGCCCCGGTCGCTGAACACCTCTCGGTGCATCTCCTGGAGGAACTCGTGGATGCGCGGCCCGCTGCCGTAGAACGGGAACCCGTCCCCCCAGTGCCGGCCTGGCGCGACTTCGCCGTCCGGGAGGGAGACGTCCTTCGAGATCAGGTTGATGACGTCCATGCGGAAGCCGTCGACCCCGCGGTCGAGCCACCATCGCATCATCTCGTAGACGGCCGCGCGGACCTGCGGGTTCTCCCAGTTCAGGTCGGGCTGCTTCCGCGAGAACAAGTGCAGGTAGTACTCCTCCGACGCGGAGTCGAGGGCCCAGGCGGAGCCGGAGAAGAACGACTCCCAGTTCGTGGGTTCGGCGCCCGGCGCTCCCGCGTCGAATCCCTCGCGAGGTGGCCTCCACCAGTACCAGTCCCGCTTCGGAGAGTCGACGCCGGAGGCCGACTCGATGAACCAGGGGTGCTCGTCCGAGGTGTGATTGACGACGAGGTCCATGACGAGTTTGATCCCGCGCCGGTGCAGTTCCTCGGTCAGGAGATCGAGGTCCTCGAGTGTGCCGAATGCCGGGTCGATCGACTGGTAGTCGCTGATGTCGTAGCCGTTGTCGTCACCGGGCGAGCTGTAGATGGGCGACAGCCAGAGGACATCGACGCCGAGGTCGACGAGATGGTCGACGTGATCCAGGATGCCTCGCAGGTCGCCGATCCCGTCGCCGTTGGAGTCGGCGAAGCTCCGGGGGTAGATCTGGTACACTACGGCGGACGCCCACCAGGCTGCGGATTCCGCGAGCCCCGTGCCCGAGGTGAGGGTGATCGCGTCGGTCATCGCGACGCCTCCGATCCGTTGTACTGAGTGATGTGGATGACGACCCAGGTCCCGAAGTCGGGAAGGACCACGGTGGCGACGTCTCCGTCTCGAACGACGGAGAGGTCGACGAGACGAGGGGAGCCGTCCGGGTCGGCGGCGCGCACTCGCACCGGGCCGGGGCCGTCAAGGCGGATGCGCAGTTCACCCGGACCCGGTCGCAGCGGTTCGGCTCGGGCCGCATCCCAGAGGCTGTCCGACTGTCCGAGGAGGTTGATCAGGTGCACGACCAGTCCGCCGCCGACCCGGGTGACGCGCTGCCAGATGGATCCCGGTGCGGCACTCGTCGCGATCGTCGCGGCACCGAATCCGACGAGGCAGTCGCCGTTGTAGTCGCCGGCCATGCTGCCCGTGATGTCGATGATCCCGGGATCCATCAGCAGGGCGTCGTTCTCGACGAGGAAGTCGTACCACCGGGTGAGGAGTGCCGCGGTCGACGACTCGACGGGATGGTTTCGCACGTAATAGGGGTCGACGAGGATGCGGTCGGCCTCCCCCGCCAGCAGCTGGGTGGCACCGTGCGAGAACAGGGTCGCCATCGTGAGTGCCGTCGATCGATCGGCGACGGCACCCGGGATGGAATCGTAGATGTGCTGGTAGGCCGCGATGACGACCGGCAGGGACCCGCCGACCGACCGCGCTCGGGTGACGACCCGCGCGAGGTCGTCGAGCGTGTCGTGTGGATGCCACACCTCGATGTAGAGCGCGTCTTGAGGAGTGGACGCGGTGCGCCAGGTCGGGAAGTCGTTGACGTTGTTGAACACCAGCCGGGAGTCGGGCAGCGCAGCGCGGGACGCCGAGATGAGGTCGACGAACGAGTCGGCGACGTCCACGAGGAATCCATCCGGCCGAGTGGCTCGTTTCGGGTAGCCGTACTGATCCAGGTGGAACCCGTCGAACCCGACGGACGCGACCGAGGCGGCCAACTGCCCGGTGAAGCTCTCCGACCACTCGGACGCGGCGGGATTGACGAGGAACAGGAAATCACCGAGCCCGTACGGCTCGCCGCTGGCTGTCAGGAGCGCGAGGTGCCGCCACTCGTCCCACTCCTCCGGGCCGACCGCGTAGACAGCCGCGTAGCCCAGCGCTCGAGCCCCGGCCGCGTTGACCGCCTGCACCAGCCGGCGCACCGTGTCCAGCGAGACGGGCTGACCGAGGGCGTCGTCGTAGAGCTCGCCCCCGCCGAGCAACGCCGCGTGCCGGTAGGCCCAGTCGTAGAATTGGATGTCGGTGAGGTGCAGGCGCCGGACGGTGTCGGCCAGTCCCTTCGGGTCGCGTTCCGGTCGGTAGTCGACGGTGAACCCGTACCGCATCCGCCGTTGGGACGTGACGAGCACCGCCGTGCGGACGGTCCCCTCCGGCGTGACGAGCTCGATCCCGTACCCCCCGGCAGGCATGACACCGAGTGAGATGTCGCCGCCGGCCCACGGTCGGCGCGCGACCTCCTCGCCCAGGGCGTAAACGACAAGCTCGCCGACAAGGGCCTCCCCTCGCACCTCGATGGTGATGGGATCGCCGGGAACATAGTTCCCCTGATCCGGCAGCAACTCCCATGGCGTCGTGGGCATGTTCATCCTTTCAGCGCGCCGGCCGAGAGGCCCTGCACGAAGTAGCGCTGGAACACCAGGAACACGATGATCACCGGCACCACAGCGATCAGCGACGCTGCGAAGACGAGACCCCACTGGGTCGCGTTCTGGCCCTGAAACTCGGCGATGGCCAACGGAAGGGTGCTGCGACCCGGGTCGCTCAGCATGGTGAGAGCGATCGGATACTCGTCCCAGCCGTTCAGGAAGGTGAAGATCGTCGCGGCCGCGAGCGCGGGCTTGGCGAGCGGCAGAGCGAGTCGCCAGTAGCGCGTCCAAGCGTTCGCGCCATCCATCTGCATAGCGGCATCGAGCTCGGAGGGCACCCCGGCGAAGAAGCCCCGCAACAGGAAGGTGTTGAACGAAAGCGACGCCGCGATGTAAAAGATCATTAATCCCGGGAGCGAGTCCAAGAGGTGCAGGTTTTTCGCGAGCACGTACTGCGGGATCAGCAGCATGACGGCGGGAACGGTCAGTCCTGCCAGAAGCACTCGGAAGATGACCTCCTTCGCGGGGAAGTCGAACCGGGCGAATGCGAACGCCATCATCGAGCTGAGCAGCACCGAGCCCGCAGTCGACACCAGGGTGACCAGGAGCGAGTTCGCGAAGTACAGTGCGAAGTTCTGGGTGGTGACCGCTTGGACGTAGTTGGCGGTCGTGGCTGGATCCGGCATGAACTGCGGCGGCAGGGTGAGCACGTAGGCCTGAGCCTTGAAACTTGTCGAGACCATGTAGACGAACGGGATCACCATGATCACCGCGCCGACGATCAGGATGGCATACCGCCCGATGGTCGGCGCGAGGATCCGCGGAGCCACCGTGCGCCGTCCGGTCGGGGTGCGCCCGGCGCTCACGAGAACTCCTCCCCGTCGCGGCCTCGCGAGATGCGCAACTGCAGGACGGCGAGAACGAATACCAGCACCGCCAGGATGACCGCGATCGCCGAGCCGTACCCAAAGTCGAGGTAGGTGAAGGCCTGCGTGTACATGTAGCTCAGGACCACATCCGTCTGCCCGACCGGACCGCCGCCCGTGACGAGCTGGACCGAGGCGAACACGTTGAGCCCGCCGATCACGAGCATGACCGTGAGGAACACCGTCGCCGGCCGGATCGCCGGCAGAGTGACTGCTCGGAACCGCTGCCAACGCCCGGCCCCATCCATGGTGGCCGCCTCTTCGAGCTCTTCCGGAACGCCCTGGAGAGCGGCGAGGTAGATCATCATCGACCAGCCGATCCCCTTCCAGATGCCGAGCAGGCAGATCACCACGAGAGCAGTCCCGCGAGTCGAGAGCCACGAAACATTGCTGTTCATCAGGTGCAGGAAGTCGTGAAGGGTGAAGTTGACCAGGCCGTTATCGGCAAAGAGGTATTTGAACAGGAGCGAGACGACCACCCAGCTGGTGACGACCGGCAAGTAGAAGAGGATCCGGAACAGCGGCTGCGTCGGGCTCTTCTTCTTGAGCAGCAGTGCCACCCCCAGACCCAGCACGATCTGAGGCAGGACCGTCGCCAGCATGTAGATGCCGCTGTTCGAGAGGCTCAGCCAGAAGTGCGGGTCGGCGAACGCTCTCACATAGTTGTCTAGCCCGGTGAAGTCGCTGACGGCGCCGGCGACGATCTTCCAGTCGAAGAGACTCATCTGGAACGCCTGCGCCGCCGGATAGACGATGAAGATGACGAAGAGCAGGGCGCCGGGGGCGAGGAACAGGTAGGGCGTGAGGGAGACCCGGCGCCGACGGCCGGACCGTGGGGACTGCAGGCTGCGGACGGACCGCGCGGCGGGAACCAGGCCCGCCACGCGGTCGTCACGGGTCTCACCTCGGCGCTCGAGCGCCGACGGGAGAGTTGGCACGAGAAACTACTTTCCGCCCGCGAGGAGCGCGTCGATGTCGGATGCTGCCTTCTGGAGCGCCGCCTTGACCGTGCTCTGGCCGAGGAAGGCCGGAGTCAGGTCCGTGGACAGCGCCGTGTCGATCTTGCTCGCGTTCGGGCTGGCCACGCGCGACTTCGCCGTCTTCAGCTGATCGGCGAACGTCTGGTAGTAGGCCGCGACTTTCACTTCGTCGGCAGCCAGCGAGGGGAGAACCGTCATCTGTCCGGTCTTGACCATGGCGAGTTGGAACTCCTTGCTCTGGGTGAACGCGATGAACTTCTCCGCGGCCGCCTTGTTCTTTGAGCTCTGAGTGAGGACGATGTCCTCACCGCCGACGACGCTGATCGATCCCCCGGCACCAGCCGGAATGGGGGCATAGCTGGGTGTGAAGTCGGGGTACTGGCCGCTCCAGATGCCCTGCATCCAGGGACCGTCGAAGATCGTCGCGTACTCGGTCTTCGGCAGACCGTCGGATGTGCCGGTCGCGCCCTTGTTGCCGGTGAGCAGGTTCGGGATCAGGCCCTCGTTGTACAGGTCGACGAGCATCTGCACCGTCTTCACGTTCGCCGAGCTATCGAGATAGCCGGTCGCTTTGGTCTGCGCCTTGTTGGTGACCTCGCCACCGCCCGACCAGAGCCACGGCGAGATGTTCCAGGCCCCGAGGCCGGAGTCCGCAAAGAGGGAAACGCCGGTGCCCTTGAGTTTGGCACCCATCGACTCGAGATCCGCGAAGGTCTTCGGGGCCTCAGTCACACCCGCCTTGTCAAGGGCGGCCTTGCTGGTGATCAGCACCCTGGTGTTCGTGTCGAGCGGCAGTCCGTAGTACTTGCCCTTGTAGAGGTTCGTCGCAAAGGAACCTGTATAGGTTTTGGCGGAGAGGGTTGTGAAGTCGGTCATCTCGGTAGACAGAGGCACCAGCACGCCCAGTTGCGCGAACTGCGGAACCCAGCCGAGATCAGCGCGCACGAGGTCTGGCAGCTGGTCGCCGGCGGCACTCGTGGTCAGCTTCTGAAGAAGCGAGTCGTAGGCGATGTCAACGTACTTCACCTTGATATCGGCATTGGCCTTCTCGAAGGCGGGGATGAGGGTCTTGTTGAGGGCGTCCTGCTGCGTGGAGTTGCCTCCATTGCCGTAGGCACCCCAGAAGGTGATGGTGACCGGCTTACCGGCGTCACCGGACGACGACGCCGAGCAGCCGCTTGCCAGTAAGGCGAGCGAGGCCGCTACCGCGATGGCGGATCCGATTCTGAATGAGCGCTTCATTGCGATTCTCCTGTTGAGGTAGGTGAGACACTGTGGGCTCCGTCGCAAGGGCAGGCGAGCCACCTTATTTCTACTGCAAAAGAAATTATGATGTCAATACGCAATTCAACGCAGTTTTGTCACATTTTTGTTTGAGTGTCGGAATAAACTAGTACTGTCGTTTCGGTATAACTACTAGGCCGAGGGAGGCCCGCGGTGCGTATTGCGACACTCCCGTGGATTCCCGACACTGGTGCGTCGCGGGCGGTTGCCTTGCAAGTGCTCATCAACGGGCCGCTCTCCCGCAGCGAAATTGCCCGCCGGCTCGACCTGTCGGCGGGGTCGCTCACCAGGCTAAGCGCTCCTCTGATCGAGAGCGGCCTTCTCGTCGAGGTCGACGAGAAGGCCAGCAAGGACTCCCGCGCTGGCCGGCCGTCCCGACCGCTCGACGTCGTGCCGATGTCGCAGCACTTCATCGGCGTGAAACTCACCGGCACGGACATCCTCGCTGTCGTCACAGATCTGCGTGCAAACGTGATCGACTCGGAGTTCGCGCTTCTGAAGTCCCGCGACCCGAACGCCGTAACCGCTCAGATCGCGGAGCTGGCGACCCGACTTGCCGCAAACGTGCCCTCCGTGTCGGCCATGGGGGTCGGCATCGGTGGCCTGGTCATCGACCACTCAATCGTGCAAAGCGCGCCATTCCTCGACTGGTCCGACGTGCCGATTGGTGCCATGCTCGAAGCTGCCACGGGAATCCCGACCGTTGTCGACAACGACATCGTGGCCTTTACCGAAGCGGAGCACTGGTTTGGATTCGGCAGGGGACTCGGCCGCTTTGCCGTCTTGACTCTTGGTGTTGGCATCGGTTACGGCGCCGTCATCCACGACGAAATCGTCGTCAATCATGACTCGGGAATCGGGCTCGTCGGTCATTGGCCTCTCGATCCTTTCGGCCCGGTCTGCCCTGCCGGTCACCGCGGTTGCGCGCGCAGCATTCTGACCGTCTCGGCGATCACCCAGGCCATCTCCGCCGCTACCGGCCGCGAACTCGGCTACGAAGAAGCACTCGACCTTGCTGATGCCGGTGAACCCGCTGCTCGCCGTATCGTCGACGACGCTGGCCGAGGCCTGGGACGGCTCATCGCTGCCGTCGCCAATCTCACCCTGCCGCAACGCATCATCCTCGGCGGCGAAGGGGTGCGATTGGTCGATTGCGCGTCGGAGGCGATCGTGGAAGGCATCCGGAATGATCGCGACCCGCGCGCCGAGATGCCCCAACTCGTGACTACACCTGGCACTAACACCGAATGGTGCCGCGGTGCTGCTGTCATGGCAATCCAACGATTCGTTCTCGGAAAGCGATCAGGCGAGTCCTACTAACCGTCGCCGTTGCGATGGAGCGCGTCATGGTTTGCCCAGTGATTGGCCAAAACCAGTGCCGTCATCCCGCAGACGATCCCCAGCCCCCACCACAACCACAGTGCCGTAGTGGCGGCGAGAGCAACGCCCAGAACGGTGAGCACAACCGCGGGCGCATAGCTGATCACCTGGCGAGCGACAGTGGCATTCTCAGCATCCACGAGCTCGCGCATAAAATGCAAGACCCTCACGCCTGGCCGCCCCGCGACATCTACGGCGCCACAGTGTGGACGGGGTCGAGCTGGCTAAACGTGATGCCCAAGGATCGGAACACCCAAAACATCAGGAAGAGAGCCATCGCGCCAAGGGCGACACCCAAGAGGCATCGCAGAGCAATTCGATTGGTCCGTAGTGGCGTCAATAGCGCGTAGCCAGGAACCAGAAGTACCAGATACGGTGCGACACCGCCCAGAACTTTCAGCCCCACAAGGAACACGACGAATCTGTAGCCACTCGGAGTGACTTCAGCCGCAACTGCCAACCGACCTCCTCACCCGAACCTGCGCTGGTCTGGAAGAAACCGATGTCCCTCCTCCGTCCAGCTCACGCTATGAGCACCGACGCCCACGTCAGCCGAAACCAGCCAAAGCATCAACCATGGTTACCCCCAGCTCTGTCCGGGCAACTCTCCCGATCGTAGGTTCGCGAGCTGGGGTGGTGGTCGTGCCAACGGAGAGCTGGGCGGGGCGCTTTCACACCCCGCCCAGCTCTGTCGTCACTCAGCGAACGTTGCCGTAAATCCAGGCTGTGCTAGTCGGCGTGAGCCGGTAGCGGAGGGAGATCTGATCATCCTCAGACCATGTCCCCGAGGTCGGGTTCTGGCGAACGACCGCAATGGTGATCGGCTCGACCGTGTTGTCGTTCGCGGCACCGCTCGTGAGAGCGCTCCGCGGGATGACGACCTCGATGCGCCCCATGGAGGTGTCCCACTGTGGGGCAATCACCGACGTGATCGACGAACTAGCCGTCCATGCACCGCCGCTGACGGTGAACCGGGCGTAATTCGTCGAGTCCGACCACCGACCCACCATGTATGCCGCCGGACGCGGGAGCGTCGCCCCGTACATGGCGGTGGAGCTGGTGGCGGTGCCTGTGCTCCCCGAGTAGTCGCCGGCGTACACGTTGACGGCGAACTTCGGCGTCGTGTTGTAACCAGGGAGGGTTCCCGAGGCGTTGTCGATCCGGACATAGATGTTGTTAGCGTCGTTGGCGATCGCGACGTTCTTGATGTCCGTATTCGCGTCACCGCTCGACTCGTTGCCGATCTTCGACACGAAGTAGGGGATCGGGTTCCACTGCGGCCAATCCCCTGTCGTCCCGGCGCTGACGGTGAGGCTGGCATTCGATCCTGCATCACTGATCGGCGCGTACATCCGCGTGTCGGTCTGGTTGGTGTAGGCGAGTGCGGCGAGCACGTACCAAGCACCGGTAACGGATTCGACCATCGTGGAAACGATCGGTTTCTGACTCACGTTGGAGACGGCCTCACCGGGAGGCATATATCCCACGGCCGTCCGACTGACGTACCAGGTCAGCCGGTTCATCGCATCGGTCGTGTTGCCGGTGTAGACGTCGTCGATCGCTGCATACATGGACATCTGCGGCCACGATGGCTCAGCCGCGAGTGCCTCGTTGCCCGCAGGGCTGTAGGGCGACGTAAAGTAGAAATTGTCTCCTTGGTACCGCGCGAGGCCATACGAGTCATGGGTGAGCGTCGAGACCACCTTTGCCAGGTGCGATGCCGCCCGGCTGCTGGCCGGGTCGATCACACCCGACACCATGAGCATGTCGGATGACGCATCGACGGTGGTGCGGGCGGTATTGTCGGCGTTGACCGCACGGTTGTAGTAACCGTCCGGCGAGTTCCACATCCCGGCGGGCGAGTTGAGCGAACTGGTCTGCAGGCCGGTCGCGATTGAACCGACCGCGTGGCTCCACGCGTCAGCGTCGGTTGGGTCGCTCTTGCTCTGCGCAATCGCTTCGGCTGCCCACAGTCCGCCTGCATAGAGGGCCTGCGTAAAGGCGTTGTATTCCTGGGTCTCCTCCCAGATAGAGGCGTCTTTCGGGCCGAAGCTGTTGCTGGCGATGTTGTTCGACACGAAGTTCGCGGCCTTTTGCAGGGCCGGCCACACGGCATCGCGGAAGCTGTTGTCACCGGTCTGGATCCAGTGGCGATACGCGCCGATGAGGAAGATGCCGACGCTGTCGAGCTCGGGCTCCACGAAGCTGACGTGCTGTCCGGTCCATCCGTCATATGTCGTGCCGAATGACCCGTCGGTGTACTGGACACTTGCGAGCCATCGGAAGTACTTGTCGGCTTCGGCATGGTGACCCGCACTGTCGAGGGCGAGGGCCGTGACAGCGGAGTCTCGAACCCAGCTCTTGTAGCCGTATGCGATGGGGTTCGTCGCGGCGGGCCACACTCCGAGCACCGGGCTCTGCGATTGCTTGATGGCAACCAGCGAGCGGTCGAACGCCGTCGAGAGTCCAGTGTCGGCGAAGTTGGTCGTCGTACGAGCGCCTGCTGCAAGCCAGTTCGTGTAGGCAGTGGTCGTGTTGTTCAGCCAGTAGGTTCCGGTCTGCGCACGCGCGGTGTCAGCCGCAGCATTCGCATTCGCCGCGGAGTTGGCAATGGCGAGGTAGAACGACGCAGAGGCGTCGCCACCGGCCGGCACGCTCACCCGCTTGTTGATGGCGAGGTCGACGTTCATGGCCGTGACCGACCCGTTGTTGGACAGTGTGCCGTTGTTGTCGAAGGTGTACCAGGGGGCGACAGCGGAACTAGTGAGCGTGGAGTTGGTGTCGTCTCCAACCTGGTGACCGTCGGCTCCGTCCAGGGCGCCAAGCACCACGTGGTACTGCCCGCTCGCTGACATGTCCGCGTCCGCTGCCGTTCGCGTCGCGTCCCACGATGCGGAGACGTTCTGCCCTGATGAGCCCACGTTGTTCAGATGGACGGCGTCGAGGATATTCATGGTGACGGCGCTGGCACCGGGGTTGTGAAGACGATACTTAGCGACGAGGAAATGCTGGTTGGGCACGAATGCGTAGTCTCGCCCGATGCTCACAGTAGTGGCAGTGCCGTTATAGGCGCCATAGTCGCTGCGGAGCACCCCGCCGGAGTCGAGGTATCCGGTCGCACCAGAGAAATTGTGGACCTGATCGTACTTATGGGTGTTGCTCTCGTCCCGGAAGAACCCGGAATAGTCGACGATCTGGTTGACCGCCGACGCTGAGGTTGCGCCGCTCGGCGAGTAGTGCAGCTCTCCGAGCCGGGGGCCGTACTGGGTGTTGCTGTCCGTCTGAGCAAGCTGCGGGGACATCCAGATTCCCGTGGTGTCGAACCAGTTGTTCATGTAGAGACTGCGGGCCGTCTCCGCAGTGGGTGTCGTCGGCGTTGTCGCGAACGACGGTGTCGGCGTTGCCACGGCTGCGACCGTGCCGACGCTCAGCAGCGCGAGCACGACCGCAGGCGCAAGTCGTGAAGTAAGAGTGTGACGCATCGACGCCTCCTTGAGTCGACCCCGCGGTGGGACCTTCGCAAATTTTCATCCCGTGAGGTTATTTTTGTCAAGCAATTAATGTCCCCGTCCCCGCCCCGAGCCTCCTGCCCATAGCATCACCGCGCGCCGGGGTTTAATTGATTGACAAAACTAATTCCATCCGTCAGTATGAGCCCAAATCATCCACGGACGAAGGGGTCGGGCTGATGAGCGAGGACACCCCGGCCGTTCCACCACAGCGCTGAGGAGCACGATCATGTCACGCAACCCTGCCTCCCGCGGTCGGTTCAGCCCCCATATTCTGGTCGGTGCTCTAGCGTTTCTGTTCACCATCGCGACCGTGCTCACCGGCTCAGCCGCGTATGCAACCGGCGGAACTCCCAGCCTGACGAGTGCATACGTCAACCAGGCGCGGTACGCGCCGGGGGCATCCGTGACGGTGACTGCAGTCGTCGCGGAGACCACCGGGGCAGGCTCGTGGAGCGGACCGGTCACCTTCACGGTCAGCCACCTCGGCGCGACGGTCACGACCGGCTCCACCACGGCGACTGTTCTCGCAAACGGATCTCAGTCGGTGACCTGGACGACGACGGCACCGAGCACCGACTTCACTGGCTACCTCGTCACCGTCACGGCCGGGGCATCCACGACCCAGACCGCGATCGATGTTTCGAGCGACTGGAAGCACTTCCCCCGCTTCGCTGCGCTCACCGGGTACCCGGCTGGCACGACCGCTTCGCAGGCCCAAGCAGACGTGGACCAGCTCGTGCGGAAGTACCACATCAATGCATTCCAGTTCTACGACTGGATGTGGCGACACGACAACCCGATCCAACGAACCACCGGCGGTACACTTTCCCCGACGTGGACGGCGTGGAACGGTGACGTGATCTCGCCGACCACCGTTCAAAACTACATTTCTGCCGTGCACACCGACACCGCCGTGGCGATGCCGTACTCGATGTCCTATGCCGCGCTGCAGAACTACCAGAGCGTCTCGGGGGTGGATCCAAACTGGGCACTGAAGTACGCATCCACCGGGCAGCCGTGGGCTTTTGAGATGAAGCCCAACCAGCCGAACACCAATCTGTACATGTTCAACCCGGCCAACACGAGCTGGCAGAGCTTCATCACCGGCAAATACGTGGATGAGGTCAACACCATGGGCTTCGATGGGTTACACCTCGACCAGCTCGGCAACTGGGGCGCGATGACCGACACCTCCGGCACTGCTGTGGACCTACCCTCCGGACTCGCATCGCTCGTCGCCGCGTCCCGCACGGCGCTCGGCTCGAGCAAAGCGCTCGGCTTCAACGCTGTCGACGGCTATGGCGGCGACAACGTGGCCTCGGGCAAGCAGACGGACTACCTGTACAGCGAGCTGTGGGACAACCACGAAACCTACACAGCCATGAAGACCTACTTAGACACCCAGAAGCAGGAGTCCGGCGGAATTCCCGCCGTGATCGCTGCCTACCCGAACACGAAGGACGACGCCGGCCCGCGGTACGAAGCAGAGAACGCAACGCTGAGCAGCGGCCTGACCGTCATGTCGGATCATGCCGGTTACACCGGCAGCGGCTTCATCGCAAACTACGGCAACAGCGGCGACACCGTCACCTTCACGATCACGGCTCCAGAAACGCGCCGTTTCAGTCTAGTGTTCCGATACGCGAACGGGGCTGCCGGCGATGCCACACGCACCGTCTCCGTTGACGGCAGTGGGATCGGCACCGTCACCATGCCCACCGATGGCAACTGGAACAACTGGCATTTCGATGCAGACGTCGTGACCCCCACACTCACGGCGGGCACCCACACGGTCAGCATCAAAGTCGGCAGCGGCAACAGCGGATTTGTCAACCTCGACAATCTGGTGCTCGGCACGCTCGACACCAACTCCGTCGAGCTGGAAGATGCCGCCATCGCTGCATCCGGTGCATCCCACATCGAAATGGCGCAGGGCGACTCCATGCTCTCGGCCCCCTACTTCCCGGACCACGACAAGCAGATGACGAATGCCTTGCGTGCGTGGGAGAAGAACTACTACGACTTCATCACCGCTTATGAGAACCTGCTCTACGGCCCGGATGTGCACTCGGTCGACTCCGGTTCACAGTTCCTCTCGATCGCTGGCCAACCCACCTCAGGAGACGGTTCCGCAAACACGATCTGGACCAATCTGAAGAAAACCTCCAGCGACGACGTCATTCAGCTCATCAACCTGCTCGGAAACAACACCACCTGGCGGGACGCCGGCAAGGCCACGCCCACGAGCGTGAGCAACCTCGCAGTGAAGTACTACATCGGCCCCGACGAGACTCCCACCGCCGTCCACGTCGCCACCCCAGACGGCAACAACGACGCCAGCACGAGCCTCAGCTACAGCATCGCGACCGACAGCAATGGCCGCTACATCAGCTTCACCGTGCCCTCGCTCAATGCGTGGGACATGATCTACGTTGATCGAGGCTTCACCACTCCTACGAGTAACAGGTACGAAGCCGAGAGCGCGGTGCTGACGAACGTCACTACCAACACCAACCACGCCGGCTACACCGGCACCGGATTCGTCGACAACTCCTATCAAGCCAACAGCGGCGTCTCGTTTACCATCAATGCCGCCACAGCGGGCAATTACCACCTCACCTTGCGGTACACGAACGGCGGCTCCACCGCGACTCGAATCGTGGCCGTCGACGGCCAGCAGATCGCCACGCCCACCTTCCCCGCACAGGGAAACTGGGACACCTGGACAACGCTTTCGGTGCCGGTGACCCTCACCGCCGGCCTGCACACCGTCGTGGTCTGGTGCACCGGGAGCGTCGGCGCGATCAACCTGGACAACGTCACCGTAGGGCCATGACGTGTTGACCGAGTCCATTCAGGCTAGCCAACACCGTTGCCCTGGCTGCGCGATGAATGCTGATGAGAAGCGCGTTTGCGCCATTTGAGCTCCCGCATCGAGGTCTGAATCGCCTGTAAGTCTTTCCTTGGCTGGCCTGGGGGCGACCGGCAGGGTTGGTGTTGGCGCTCCTTTTCGATCGGGACTCATGAATCGTCTGGCCTCCGCGTTGCGGGGTGCTCTGTCCGGGATCTGTCCGTTCGAGCAGTGGGGCGGTGCCGACCCGGCCCACTGCGATGGCCTGATAAGAAGCCTGCCCGACCGTTCCCGGTCGTGGCCCGTTACAGGACTGCCTCGGAGTGACCTTCACCCGGGCCGACGCCCACCTTCGGCGACGTCACCCAAAGGAAAGGACCACCGTCACCATGACGGGGTCAGCTCACGAAACGGAGTAGACAACTCGCTGAGCCGATTCTGTGCGCTGAGTTGGCGTAGTCATCTCCGCCACCGTCCGAGACTGTGCCCATGTTCTCGACGGACTGCTCCACCACGAATCCGACCTCCGGATCGAGGAGCACTGAACCGACACTGCCGGTTTCACCGACCACGTCTTCGCCCTCACCCATCTCCTCGGCTACCGGTTCGCCCCACGCATCCGAGGCTTCGCCGATAAGCGCCTCTACATTCCCGGCAAGTCCGACAATTACCCGACACTGAAGCCGCTGATCGGCGGGAGCATCAACACCACACTCATCCGCGCTCACTGGGACGATATCCTGCGCCACACCACCTCGATCAAGACCGGCACCGTCACCGCATCTGATGCTCCGAAAAATCGGCAGCTACCCATGCCAGAACGGCCTCGCCACAGCCCTTCGGGAACTCGGCCGACTCGAACGCACCCTCTTCACCCTCGACTGGATGCAAAACCCGAAACTCCGCCGCCGCGTGCAAACCGGACTAAACAAAAGAGCAGCACGAAACGCGCTCACCCGTGCAGTGTTCTTCAACCCGCTCGGTAAGCTCCGGGACCGCTCCCGCAAAACCATCGCCACCGCGCGTCCGGGCTGAACCTGCTCTCCGCCGCGATCACCCTCTGGAACACCGTCTACCTCGAGCACACCGTCACCACCACCGGGCATCCCGCCGACGATCCGCTACTCGATCATCTCTCATCACTCGGCTGGGAACACGTCAACCTCACCGCCGACTACACCTGGAACAACCCCCGCCAACCCAAACCAGGTGGACTACGGCCGCTCCGACGCCCCGGGAACCCCTAGCGTGTTATCTATTCCGTTTCGTGAGCTGACCCCTATGAGCCCAGGCTTGAATGCCTCCCAACCAGAAATAACTGCCTGTCTGGTTTTACGTCGATCGGCGGACGCGTAGAAGGGTGGGTGTCACCGCTTCTGCGTCGTAGTCAAAGGGTCGGCGAGGACCATTTCCGTCTGCGGCCTTGGGGCCGGTCGATGGTGCGCGGGTTTCGGGTTTCGGCAATGCGTTGGGCGTTTCGAAGGCCAATTTGTGCGCGTTCGGCATCTTCTCGCTGGTTCGTGTCGAGGATTCCTGCTCCGAGGGGGGTGCTGCTCGTGATGGTGTAACGGTCGCGGTAGGCCGCAACGATTCTCACCTGGGTCAGCCATTGTTGCTTCCGCCGAAGATCGGTTGGCGGGTTCCCTAACGTTCTGACCCATGGTTCGCGGCCTCGGATCGCGGTTTCGGTGATCGCGGCGGCGCGGGTCTCAATGAGACGCTGGCGTTCGTGGAGCGCTGCCAGCATCTCGTCCTGCATTTCCCCTAGTGCTTCCGGGATGAGCCCAGCAATCAGTCGCGGGGTCGGGCGGCTTTTGCCGCTTCCGCTGCGTCGCGCGGTGGCGTGTTGGAGGCGGTGTTGGAGCACAGCGCCAGTGTCCTCCGCGTCGCCGAGGCCGCGGGCGGCAACCAGCCTGCGCAGCAAGGTGTTCAGCTTGTGGTGGTGGGCTTCAGCACGACGCAACTGTGCGGTGAACGATCCGAATGATTCCGCCTCCACCACGTTCCGGACCTGCGCGGCGCTCAGCCCGATAGCACCGATGAGTGTCACCCACCGGTCGTGCTGGGCGACGGTGGCGATGGTGTCGTACTCTGCGGCGATCTGGGCAATCCCCACCCAGGCGTGATGTTCGGTAGTGATGGTTTCGCGGGCGCTCTTCTGCGCGCCATCATGAGTCAGCACGCCAACCAGAATCCGTCGGGCAGTGACGTCACCGTCGGGGAGGTGTTGATGTTCTTCGAGGTGCGCCTGGTCGGTGGCGACATAGCAGGTGTTCGCCTCCCGACCTCGGGTCATCGACACATAGAACGTCTCCCGAGTCATGGAACTGGAATGCACGACCGCGTGGGCGGTATCCACGGTTGAGCCTTGCGCCCGGTACGCCGTCACCGCATACGCTAACTCCACATGCTTGCGCACATACCCAGCCGGCAGACGCATAGTCCCACCGGCATGTTTCCCGGCGCGGCGGACGGTGACGGAACCATCGGGGTGGGTGGCGGTAATAATCCACCGGTCCCCGTTCCTCACCCAGGCTCGCCCGGTGGTGAGGGTCCGGTCGTTCTTTCTCGTGATTACCAAATCCCCACGGCTGGCGTGCGAGTCGTCCTGCAGATCCACCGCTGTAGTTGCCGAGACGTGGCCGGTGATGATCCGATCAAGGCGGGCCCGTTCGTTCAACGCCCGCACCGTGTCCGTGGTTTCCGCGATCATCACCGACGACCGACCTGCAGCCACGTCAGCCCGCCAAGCCGTGTAAGCGGTCTCCAAGATTTTTTCCAGGTCACCCCCCACGACACGACCGTGCACCATATACGTGCCTATCGTTGACGTGTCACCGACCCGGAGGCCGAGGGTTGCTGTTTTTTCCCACTCGTGCCGGAACCTTCGTGCATCGAAAAGTTCCGGTGCGGGGTTGATGTCGCGGACGATCATCCCGAACGCTCCCCCAGCCTCCACCGAGGACAGTTGCGCCGGATCCCCCACCAACAACACCTTCGCCCCTGCCCGGCCCGCATGGGTGGTGAGGGTGTCGAGGGTGAAAGTGCTGGCAAGCGATGCCTCATCGACGATCAGCAATTGTCCGCGGGTGAGGGTCCAGCCGTTGTGGGTGTGGGCGTGCACCCACTTCGCGGTGTTCTCCGTCGGAATCCCGAGATCCTCAGCGAGAACCTGCGCCGCCGCCGCGGACGGCGCCAACCCCACTACCGAACCCTTCCCGTGCTCCGTCTCCCACACCGTTCGCACCACACCGAGGGTTGTGGTTTTCCCGGTCCCGGCCGGCCCGACAAGTACATCTATCACCCGGGCGGACCCCACTATTTGGGCGACGGCCTCAGCTTGATCAGCGGACAGCCGCCTCCCCTTCGAAGCGGGCTTGCCCATGAACTGCGCCACGGTCTCGGACCACACGGTGGGGGCAGTCTCCGTACGGGCAAGCCGCAGAAGCCGGTCCTCGGCTTCGAGCAACGCGGTGGAAGTGAACAGGGTGCCGTGCTTGGGACGGAAAACGCTCGACCCATCCGCACGTTGGAACACGACTGGGGACACGGCAAGTTCGGGTGGCGTGATGCGGATTGACCGCTGCTCTGCCGCATCCACTACCAAACCCAGGATCGCTTCACGCTCCCCGGTGCTGGCAAACCTCCATCCCACCAGTTGCCGGGACGCTTCCGCATGGAGGTTCCACCGCCGCCACGTCGACCGCTTCCCCCCGACCACCGTCACCACCGTCTGCCCAATCTGCTCCAGTTGGATGAGCGGGATCTCATCGGCATGCAGCGGCAGCGGACGTTCGCCCCCGGCGATGACGCCGGTAGCCCAGGTGGTGCTGTCCTGCCCCAGCAGCATGGACGCCCGTTCCCGCCAGCCGGTCGTCAGGTCAGCGAGGGAATGCACCGTCTTCTCCGGCCGTGTTGTCAACGTTGCCTGCGCCCGCAACCGCAGGATCGCCTTGCTCGATGGCCGACGCCCATGTCTTGCAACAAAGTCGGCGATGAGGGTGTCGGTTGCGATTTCAATATCCCGCGAACGAGACGAAAACTCGGCAATCAGCTCATCCGGAACCCCAACGATTTCAAATGCCGGGTTGCGGCGCTCACCCCGGTCCCGTGTTTCCCAGGCGAGGCCGAGGTTTCGGGTGAGATGGTCGGCGAGGACCGCGTTGTAATGCTCCGACAACGCCACCACCGCCATATGCATCGGATGCCCATCCAGACTCCGCCACTTCCCGTCATGGGCCCCCTGCGCTTTGTTCGCGATCACCACATGGGTGTGCAACTGCGGGTCCGAGGAGCGGGAGTCATAATGGTCGAACGCTGCCGCCAGCACTCCGCGGACTTCGACTTGCGCAACCGACCCGGTGCCGGCATCGACACCGATGCGAGTCATCGCCACATCCCGCTCCACCATGCCGATCACCTCAGCCACCGCATCATGATGCGCCCCCACAATCACCGCCTGCGTGGCCGAATCGGCGACAGCCCACAGCGTGCTCACACTCTTCGGTACCGAAAACGTGTAATCAAACCCCGCCACCGCACGACGCCGGTCCCGCCCACTCTCCTCCGCCTCAATCAGGGTGATTGCCTCAGCCCGCTCCCCCACACCCAACCCCTCCGACAGGCCTTGAACCCTGACCTCGATCCGTTCCGCCCCCGACCTGAACTTCAACCACGGCTTCCCGAGCGGCTCCCCCGAAACCGGGTCACAGCCAGCACCCAACAGCAGGCGCAGGTGTTCCTCAGTCACTTCGGCACCGGGCCGAAGTTCACCGTCGCCAAGTCCCTGGAGGCCTGCACCGAGCCACAACCCGGGCGGTGTTCCCTTCTCCTGGTAATACCGGGTCAACGGGATCGTCAAATCCCGGTCCCCGTCCCCCGCCGCTACCGTCTTCAAAAGATACCGGTACCCGTCCCCAGCCGACATCACCCGCATCGACACCGTCACCCCAACACACCTTCCGCCACCACCACCAGTAGCAGTGAGGTACGCACAACCCACCTCGACTGCAAGAGGTGTGTGGGGACCTTGCCGGGGTGAAGATCCCCTACCGAAGCTTTGGGATCGTAAGCTCCAGATCCCCCGCCGTTGTCGACAGGGTCCGCAGTCGGGTGCCGTTGCGGTGTGTGGTTCGTTCAGCAGAGCGTCCAAACGGGGCAGCGCCGATGAACGCCGCCGCCTCCGCGTCGATGAGTTGCTGGTAGAGGGTCTCAGTTGCGACCCGAATCCGGTCGGGAACATCGGTGAGTTTCAACTCGGCCAACAGGTCGCGCAGGGCAGACTGGTCAAGAGCCACCGTGTGTTGTGTCCTTGCCGTGAGATCTTTAGTCGGTTTTCACTGACCATCACACGGTGGCTCTTCACGTCGACGATCCGACGCTCAGAACTCGGAAATTACACCCCACCACGGGACTTGACCGGGGTTTTCGTGTTTCTGGCCCAATTCAGGGTTGAACTCGAATTCCCAATTCACCGCAATCGCTGACTTATCTGTGCCCCTGGAAGGACTCGAACTCTAATTCTGTCCTAGATGTGGCCGCGATCTCGTGCAAAAACCCTGGAATTACGGTGTTTTTGGATTACCACGGCACTACAGGTTGTGGTCCGATTTTCATCAAGTGTGGGCAAAATGTGGGCAAAACGGGAGCCGCGCGTGAGCGGGTCTGAGCAAGTCAGGGAGGTGGCTCAGGACTCGGATGCGTCCGTGTGCGCATGGCACACGGCCCGATGACCCGCATCTACAACCCGCTGACAAGTCCATCCAGGGTCATCGCCGCGGCGTCCGGGGAGTTTACATACTGGCGTCGGGGAGTCCAAGTGACGCGAAGCCGTCGCGAGCCGGCATGTGACGGCCCGAGGTCAAAGGCATCAATGCTCGCCGCGATTTCGTTAGCGAGAAGGAACTCTGCGATGAGCAACCGGGAGATCGGACGAAGTATCGCGTCATCGAGGCCCAGTGATCGCAGGTCCTGAAGTGGGTCTTCCGCGCGGGTTCCCCAGGTGTTCTGCCCCAGAAGTTGAGTACCCAGTAGGCCATCAGAGAGCGAGAAAAAGGTGACTTGATCCGCTGACACGCCATTCATCGACATGCGCATCCCGGATTGCTGCTGCGGCCTCTTGTCGAGCGTCAGGTGCTCCTCGTGCAGCGCCGTCGACCTGATAGTCGTCGACAGACCTGACAATTGGACTCGAGACGCCTCCGAGGGCGAGGCAAATGGAAGATCACCTGACCGGCTATCGCGCAGCGAAACCAGTTCGGAGTGGACCGCGTTGGAGCGCACATCTGCGTCGATGACAATCTGCTGTGCTCCACTCGTGATCGAATTGGCCCTAAAAATGAGTCGGCCCACCCTGATCCATGGGGCCAGATCTTCGCCCGCAAGTCCGACGAGGCGCAGTGCCACCCTCACACCTAGGTCCTCGGGTGTGGTCCATGGGCTTGTGGTGTAAAGGTTCTGGGCGCCGCTGATTAGATCGCGCTGGGGGCCATCCATGTCATTGCCGCTCTGACCGTTCACGAAGATACAGAGTCTGAGCCCCTGCAGCTCGGCTTCCAAGAACTCGGCGTGCGTGGCCGAGTACCCGCTCTGCATTCTCACCCCGTAGCGGGGGCCGAAGGCGCCAACGTAGATGTCGGATGAACGGACGCCCGCGAGGTACGCCTGGGTGGCATCAATATCTTGACCACCAAGGTCCTCGAACATGACAGGGGTGGCTCCGATTCCCGCGATGGCGGCACGCACGGCGGCGCGTTCTTCCGGCATGTCTGTGATGAGGCTGGAGACGAATACACGACGGCCGGCCGCCCACTCCCTTACCAGGGCGTCGGACGGCGAGATAGAGGCCGAACGTTGGTCGATGAGAATCGCGGGCACCTAAAGAACCTCACGTAGTGCGTCGTCGAGGGTGCGGAATAGGCGGGGGAGCCCTAGATCGAGGCCCTGTGCTTGGACCGCGCCGTGTTCGCTACTCGAGTAAGGCGTGATGTAGCCAACAATCTGGTCGTTTTCGACGATTTCGAGCTCAGCATGACTAGTCAGTCCACTGAAGTACCGGATGGCCGTTGTGCCCCGAAGAGTTATCTCCCGCTCATCTACGTACCGCACATTGAACGACTCGCGCTGCGCTGCGCGGATGAAGTCATCACTGAGGTAGATGGTCATTCCGCGAGCGTACTTCAGTAAAGCGGTACGAGGTTGGATCTGTTGCCCCGCGCTTTCTGCGACGCGTCGACATGCCGGGAGGACTCGTCAATGAGTGTCTCGACTTTGTCGTCTGACCCTAGACGACCGCCTAGTTTTGACACCTCGGCAGGGACCCAAGTCACCCCTGGCGCCCCCTCTTCGCCCGAGCGGCGAACTCGTCGAGGGCGATGAGCACCTCCCGCGCCTCGTAGGCGCGATTGCGTTCGGCCGATCCGATCTTGTGGAGGATACCGTCCTCGACCAGGCGATCGATTCCGCCCTGCGCGTTGCGGGCACTGATCCCGAGCTCCTCGGACGCGAGTTTCGCATCGATGATCGGCTGACGCTGCAGCACATCCAACAGCCGCCGCCCCGCACTTCCCGCACGAGCGGACGCGATCCGCTCCCAGCCGGCGCGGATCTCCGTCAGGTCGGCGACCAGCTGCCGCCCGTTCACGACCGCCGCCAACGACGCCTCCGCCAGCCGACGGATGATCGGCGCGACGTCACCGGCCCGATAGGCCGTCAGCGCGTCGAAGTAGCCCCTGGTGTCCCGCAGCAGCCCGGCCGAGACGGGCACGGTCACGTTGCGGGTCACCCCCAACCGATGCAGCATCGCCTGGATCAGTGCGCGGCCGGTGCGTCCGTTGCCGTCGGGAAACGGGTGCACCGTCTCGAACTGCGCGTGGGCGATCGCGATCTGGGCGAAGGCCGGCAGGTCTGAGCGCGTCGCGAAGGCGACGAGGTCGTCCATGAGAGCGGCTACCCGTTCGTGGTGGGGCGGGACGAAGGATGCCGTGTGCGGGCTGTTCGAGTATCCCCCGCCGATCCAGACCTGTTCCGTGCGCCATCCGCCCGTGTGCTCGGGCTGGTCGCCGCGCAGGATCTCGGCCTGCATTGCGATGATGCTCGAGGCATCCAGCTCGTTTGCCATGTCGATCGCCGCCTCCATCGCGCGGACATTCCCGACGATGGCGCGGGAGTTCGTGCCGCCGCCTCGTCCGAGTTCGGCCAGCGCGATGCTCTTCGCGGTCGCGGTCAGCTGCTCGATCTCGGAGCTCGCAGCGCTTTCGCTTCGCAGCAGGATGGCCGAGAACGGCGCCGCGACCGCGCCCACTTCGCCGTCGAATCGCCCCAGAGCGGTGACGGCATCCTCGGCGGCGGCCGCGGTCTCATCATCGAGGCGCGGAAGTGGCAGGTTCGCGATGATCGGCGGGACGGCCGCTTCGTACGGTCCGCGGGCCTTGAGGGCAGCGCGCCTCGACTGCCCTTCGTCTGCAGCGCTTCGCCACGGGAGCTCCTCGAACGTGATCGCGGGCCAGCCCGGAGCCGCCTCGCTGGTCGCATCAGATATCCGCATGCTACTAACATATCGATAGTTATTGCCGTAAGCATCGGTAAGGAGCGGCGCTATTGTCGCTTAGAGCGAACTCGTCAGACCTGAGGGAGACCCCGACGGCCACGCTCTCAGCAATTTCAGTCAGGCCGAAACCCGCGAAAGGGCAACCCAACCGTCCTCTCCGAGTCGGGCCAAAGGCCCACCGACTGCAGGTATTCAGTTGCGTCTGCCTGCTCTCGGAATTCAAGCAGGTTCCCAACCTTGCTCATCAGGACCTCGCGCACCTCGGTGGGAGTCGCAAAGAAGAACTCTTTGCGAGGGTTGGCCTGGTTGAGAGCGCGAGCGGCGAAGTGCTTATGCAGTTCGTTCTCGAGCGTGACGGCATCTTCAGAG
>JAYVNU010000280.1:0-3316 GCA_043758345.1 Lacisediminihabitans sp. | reverse complement strand
TCTACCCGATCGCGTATCTGCTGCCGCTGCTCAACATCGGCGGAGCGGATGCCTGGGTGCTGAAGCAGGTCGGATACTCGGTAGCCGACATCGTGGCTAAAGCCGTCTATGCGCTCATCATCTTCCAGGTCGCGAGGGCGAAATCCTACGAGGACGACAGCACCTTCGCCTCGACAGAGGTCTCACGCGAAGACTCCCAGGCGATGCACCGCTAGCTAGCCGCACGTCGATCCCGGTGGGATCTCGTGGCCACCCTGGGCAGCAGTCGGGGTGGCCACGTCCGCGCTCTAGCGAGAAGTAACCGTCACGGTCAATGTTGACAGGTACTCGCCGGCCGGCTTGTCCGCAGGAGAGACCAGAGTGAGAAGTCCCGAAAAGCTGGACGTGCCCGCCCCGTGGCCGCCGCTGGCCGAGGCCATGGTCGCGGGGTAGCGCGCACGTCCCGCTCTCTGCTCGGCAACCGACACGAGTGCCTCGGGATCGTCGCCAATGACCTGAGGTCTTACCCCGACATTCGACTCGTCGATTAGTATCTCGGGGCTAGCCCGGTTGACGAAGGCAGCCACATTGACCACAAGGTCCCACCCCGGGCGACTGATCCACCGCGTGTCGATCACCGTAAACTTGGGAAGCTGGGCTTGGGACGTAGAGAGCCCGTTCACGAAGTACGGAGCGCCGAACTCGATGATGGTCGCCGGCCCGGTGACCAGCTGCAGGTCGCCATCGGCAGCCGCACCAGTGATTGCCCGGAGGTGATTTCCCGTGCGGGTGACGCTTGCGGGGTCGACACCACCGGGGGCCATGTCAGCCGCGTCGGGCGGTGCGGCCGTTCTCAACAACAGGGTGTCGGAATTCGTGTCACCGGGGACGAAATTGGGACTCGAGCAGGCGGTGATGTCGACGACAGCGGTTTCTGTACCGGGTATCCGCGCGAGCTGATCGAGGGCGGCCGATACGAGATTCCGCGGCAGCGGCGCGTACCCGCGGACACGTGCTGTCGTCTGGCCCTCGCAGAGAATGTAGTTTCCGAAAGCCCGGAGCGCGGCAGCCTTCGACCCCGTGAACAGAGTCGTCGTCTCCGTCGGAACGATCAGGGATGCGACGCCGGACAGCGGATACGACCGGGCGTCCGAGTTGGCGTACACGTCATCGAGATCGAGGATCGGACGAGCGCTGGGCGGCATGCCCGGGTCGTAGTAGGCGTGCGAGAGTGCAATCGCTACCGCGTCCGCTGTCGGTGCCACGTAATAGCCGGCCGCGTTCAAGACCTTGGCAACGGGAAACCCGGTGCTCAGAGCGTAAGAATTCTCCACGTAGGTGATCGCCCCGTCGCCATAGCTCTGACTCACGTACCCCGCCACGCCGAGCGACCCGCTTTCGGTCTTCGCGAACGGCGCAGAGGGAAACAGCGACAACGGTGCGCTCCTGCCGGCGAATGCTGCCCACAGCGCTGGGTGCTGTTTCGACATCCACGCCGTGAACGCCAGCGTTGATCCCGAGGAATCCGCGCGAACGACGGGCTGGATCGTCTGGTCGGGCATCGTCAGGCCCGGGTTGTCCGCCTTCAGTCGCGGATCGTTCCAGTTGACGATCACACCGGTGAAAATCTTCGCTATCGATGCTCCGCTCAGTCGAAGAGTCGTCACCCGGTGACCGTCGATCCGCAGGTTGTACATTAGGGCCGTCCCCCCGGCGACGGCAGGCGCGGAAGTATATGCGAACGGTGGAGCGGGCTGGCCACCTCCTACACCGATCGCCGATCCGAAGGGCGTCTCACTCACCGCGAAATCCGCGCGGCCAGTGAAGAAACCCTGCTCGGCAGCAGTAGCCCCGATGCCCGCGTAATAGACCGTCTGGCCGGAGTTGACCGCCAGATCCCTCCGCCATACGTCGAGGGCACCCTGTGGCCAGGTCGATCCTTCTCCCGAGAGCGCCGGAAGGGACGTTGCCGACGCGACTGCACCGCCGTTGAGCGCCGCAACGGCACTGAGCACGGCCACGATCATGAGACCGATCCGACGACGACGAGGCGATCCACGATCCACGATCCCTTCTCTCATCCGAACCGCCCACCGACGTAGTCGGCGGTTCGCGAATCGATCGGGCTTCCGAACATGGCAGCGGTCGAACCGTATTCGACGATGCCGCCCGGGGTTCCCTGCGAGGCGAGAAAGAAGGCGCACTGCGTCGAGACCCGCTGTGCCTGCTGCATGTTGTGGGTGACGATGACGATGGTGACCTCGTCGGCGAGCTCCAGCATGGTCTCCTCGATGACCCGCGTCGAGGTCGGGTCGAGTGCCGAACATGGCTCGTCCATCAGCAGGATACGCGGCCTGACCGCGAGCGAACGCGCGATGCAGAGGCGCTGCTGCTGTCCGCCGGAGAGCCCGCCGCCGGGCGCGCGGAGACGATCCCGCACCTCTTTCCAGAGGCCCGCCTTTGTGAGGCTGCTCTCCACCAGGAAGTCCCGCTCATCCCGTGACGCTCGAAGCCCGGTGAGTTTGAGCCCCGCGACCACGTTGTCGTAGATCGACATCGCCGGAAACGGATTGGGCTTCTGGAACACCATTCCGATGCTTTTTCGAGCATCCACCAGCTTGCGGTCGGCGTCATAGATGTCCTGGCCGTCGATGAACACCTCGCCGGCAAGACTCGCGGACGGCACGAGCTCGTGCATGCGATTCAGGATGCGGAGGAAGGTCGACTTGCCACAGCCTGATGGCCCGATCAGCGAGGTGATCACCCCGGCCGGCATGGTGAGCGACACCCGGTCGAGCACCTGGTGATCGCCGAA
The DNA here is from genome assembly GCA_043758345.1 of Lacisediminihabitans sp. Classification (GTDB taxonomy): domain Bacteria; phylum Actinomycetota; class Actinomycetes; order Actinomycetales; family Microbacteriaceae; genus Lacisediminihabitans. The sequence continues at coordinate 522 of JAYVNU010000280.1, read as the reverse complement.
CCAGGCGGAGATGTTTCGCGCCTCGAGAGCGGCAAGCGGCGCCTTCGGAGTCGGCGGTGCCTGCCGCACTACATCTTCGGCGCGTGGGGACGGGGGTACGGCAGGCAGAGCAGGGGTGACGGCGAGCGCAGCGTCCTTCTTCCACCAGGGAAAATTCTGGCCGAGAATTCGGGTGGGGAACGTGCGCGGGGAGACCGAGAAGACGTCGGTCGCGACATCCACCGGCGGCGGCGACGTTTCTTCGGCATCCGGGACCGGCTGGTCCACCGTGATCCTGACGAGATCATCCATGGGGGGGTCCTTTCACAGCAGGTTGGGAAGCAGGATCGTCACCTGATTGGTGACGAAGAGCACCGCGAGGATCGTCACCGGCACAAAGACGACCCAGGTCTTTTGGGCACCGAGTTTTCGGTAGCTCCAGACCGCCGCGATTTCGGCGATGACCATGAATTGGAGGGCGAAAACGAGAGCCCAGACCGTCGAGGTGTCTGATGCCATCGGTTTGTCCTCGGCAGGCAACGC
>JAYVNU010000279.1:0-10305 GCA_043758345.1 Lacisediminihabitans sp. | reverse complement strand
CGGCAGTTTTTCACCGTCGACGATCACGAATTTAGTGATCAGTTCGAACGGGGGGATGGCGATCCCGGCCATGAGGCGGAAGACTGCGGTCTTCTCCGACTTCGCCTTCTTCGCAACCGTCGCATCGACCACGCCCGGGTCAGCCTTCGAAGATGAAGTCTGCCCCGAGTACCCGGAGCTTGTCGACGAAGTGCTCGTATCCACGGCTGATGATACCGACGTTCGAGATCGTGGACTGGCCCTCGGCGCTAAGGGCGGCGATCAGGTAGCTGAAGCCTCCGCGGAGGTCTGGCACGCGCACATTGGCCCCGTGGAGCTTGGTCGGCCCGGTGACGACGGCCGCCTGCTCGAAGTCGCGGCGGGCGACGCGCCGCGGGTGATCGGGCAGACCCTCCTTGTGCACGACGATGTTTGCGCCCATCTCGTTGAGCGCGTCGGTGAATCCGAAGCGATCTTCATACACGGTCTCGTGCACGAACGAGATACCGGGGGCCTGTGTGAGCGCCACGATGAGCGGCTGCTGCCAGTCCGTCATGAAGCCCGGGTGCACGTCGGTCTCGACCGTGACCGGCTTGAGCTCGCCGCCCGGGTGAGAGAACCGGATGCCGTCATCCTCGATGTCGAACGCGCCGCCCACCTTGCGGAAGACGTTGAGGAAGGTCATCATCTCGGCCTGCCGTGCGCCCTCAACGAAGATGTCTCCCTTGGTGACGAGAGCCGCGCAGGCCCAACTTGCGACTTCATTGCGGTCGAAGAGCGCGCGGTGCTTGTAGCCGACGAGGCGATCCACTCCCTCGATCAGGATGACGCGGTTCGGCTCGACCGAGATTATCGCGCCCATCTTCTGCAGGATGGCGATGAGATCCATGATCTCCGGCTCGATGGCCGCATTCTTCAGTTCGGTGGTTCCCGTGGCGCGAACGGCGGTGAGCAGCACCTGCTCGGTCGCCCCGACGCTCGGGTACGGCAGCGTGATGTTCGCCCCGTGCAGGCCGTCCGGTGCGGTGATGTAGATGCCTTCGAAACTCTTGTCGACGACGGCGCCGAAGGCGCGAAGGGCATCGAGGTGGAAGTCGATCGGGCGATCTCCGATGCGGCAACCGCCGAGGTCGGGGATGCGTGCCTCGCCGAGACGATGCAACAGCGGACCGCAGAACAGGATCGGGATGCGGCTGGAGCCGGCGTGAGCGTCGATCTCAGCGAAGTGCGCCCGCTCCACATTGCTCGTGTCGAAGAGCATCTTGCCGGGGACCGGGGTGGTGACGATCACACCGTAGACCTCGAGGAGTCCGCGGACGACCTCGACGTCACTGATGTCGGGAACGTCCCGCAGTTCGCTCGGGGTCTCTCCGAGAAGGGCCGCGACCATGGCCTTGGTGGCGAGATTCTTCGCCCCGCGAACGGCGATGCGACCACGGAGCGGATTGCCACCGTTGATGACGATCTGATCGCTCTTGGGTCCCACCCGATCGCCGGATTTCTTGGCGTCGGTACTGCGCGCGTCTTTCACGAGAGAGTTCATTCAGTCACCTGCCGTATGTAATTCTGGGAGAGTCCGGGGCCGCCACGATTCGCGGCGGGACTCGAATTCTGTGATCTGTGCTTCGTCGCGCAGGGTCAATCCGATGTCGTCCAGACCTTCGAGTAGCCGCCATCTAGTGTAATCGTCGATCTCGAACGGGGCGGTGTGTGTGCCGATCGTCACGGTCTTCGCAACGAGATCCACGGTTGCCTCGATTCCCGGATTCGCCTCGATGGTCGCCCACGCGGCCTCGAGCGCCTCTTCGCTGATCTGCCCGGCGAGCAGCCCCTGTTTGCCGGAGTTGCCGCGAAAGATGTCGCCGAAGCGGGGACTCAACACCACGTCGAATCCGTAGTCCCGCAACGCCCAGACGGCATGTTCACGGCTCGACCCGGTGCCGAAATCCGGTCCGGCGAAGAGGATGCGCGCACCGGTGAACGCCGGATTGTTGAGCACGAAGTCGGGGTCGTTGCGCCAGGCGGAGAACAGCGCGTCTTCGTAGCCGGTCTTGGTGACCCGTTTGAGGAAGACGGCCGGGATGATCTGGTCGGTGTCGACGTTCGCGCGCTGGAGCGGAACGGCGACTCCCGTGACGACGGATATCTTTTCCATCACGCGTTCACCCCCTGAACACCTGTCGTTGTTGACCCTGCCGATGTAGCTCCTGACGCTACGCCCGAATCGGTGAGATCCCACGGACTCGACAGCGTGCCGCGAATAGCCGTTGCCGCGGCGACGAGCGGTGAGACGAGATGCGTGCGTCCGCCCTTGCCCTGTCGTCCCTCGAAGTTGCGGTTGGATGTCGATGCACAGCGCTCTCCCGGTGCGAGCTGATCGGGGTTCATGCCGAGGCACATCGAGCATCCGGCGAATCGCCACTCCGCACCGAAGTCGGTGACGATCTTGTCGATGCCTTCAGCCTCCGCCTCGAGCCGAACGCGGGCCGAACCCGGAACGACCATGACGCGAACTCCGTCGGCCTTCTTCTGCCCCTTGATGACGGATGCGAAGGCGCGGAGGTCTTCGATTCGACTGTTCGTGCACGACCCCATGAAAACGGCGTCGACGTGGATGTCTTTCAGCGGCGTTCCGGCGGCGAGGTCCATGTATTCGAGCGCACGCTCGGCCGTCGCTCGCGCGTTCGGGTCGGCGTACGACGCCGGATCCGGGATGCTGCCGCTCAGAGAAACTCCCTGCCCCGGATTGGTGCCCCAGGTCACGAATGGCTCGAGAGTCGACGCATCGAGGAAGATCTCGGCATCGAACACCGCGTCGTCGTCGGTCGCGAGAGTATTCCAATAGTCGACCGCCGCCTCCCAGTCCGCGTCCCGCGGAGCGTGAGCACGGCCCTTCAGGTAGTCGTAGGTGGCCTGGTCGGGTGCGACCATTCCGGCGCGAGCACCGGCCTCGATCGACATGTTGCAGATCGTCATGCGGCCCTCCATCGAGAGCGAGCGGATGGCGCTTCCGCGGTACTCGAGCACGTAGCCCTGCCCGCCGCCGGTGCCGATCTGGGCGATCACCGCGAGGATGATGTCTTTCGCGGTCACTCCGGGTCGGAGTTCGCCCTCGACCGTGACCGCCATCGTCTTGAACAGCGTGAGTGGCAGGGTCTGCGTGGCGAGCACATGCTCGACCTCGCTCGTGCCGATGCCGATCGCCATGGCCCCGAAGGCGCCGTGGGTCGAGGTGTGGGAGTCGCCGCAGACGACGGTGATGCCGGGCATGGTGAGCCCGAGCTGTGGGCCGACGACGTGCACGATGCCCTGCTCGATGTCGCCGAGGGGATGCAGTCGCACACCGAACTCCGCGCAGTTTCGGCGGAGAGTCTCGATCTGGGTGCGACTGGTGAGGTCGACGATGGGCGCGTCGATCGCCAGGGTCGGCGTGTTGTGGTCTTCGGTCGCGATGGTCAGGTCGAGGCGTCGCACCGACCGGCCGGCCTGGCGCAGTCCGTCGAAGGCCTGCGGACTCGTCACCTCGTGCACGAGGTGCAGGTCGATGTAGACCAGGTCGGGGTTGCCGTCTTCCCCCTTGACGACGAGGTGGTCGTCCCATACTTTTTCGGCGAGCGTGCGTGCTGTTTTCGTAGTGCTCATGGTGCTGTCTCCTGAAGAAAGTTGGTCAGCCCATCGGCGCGCTCACGCACCAGCCACCGCGACGAGGGAGGCCTGGAAGCTAGGACTCGTCGCGGCTACGAAGGAGAAGCAGACCGGAAAACACCACTTCAGGCTAACACCGGTCCGGCCGTGCACCGGTCAGCTTGGCCAAGGTTCTCCGTTCACCGGTTGCACCACCGCGTCCGCTCCCGGCCCTCGTGCAGGGTTCTCCAGGGTGACTCCGATTGACTGTGTAGTATGACGCCGCCCAACCAGCTGCGCCAGACTCGTCCGTTTCGACGGCAGACCGCGTTGGTCTCCTCCGTCGGCTCCCTCATCTTCTTCAACCGCTGGCTGCAGGCGCCGCTCTACCTCGGGCTCATCGTCGCCCCGATCAGCTACGTCATCGTCTTCATCGTGGAGCTCTTCCACCTCGCCGCGGCGGTGATCGCCTTCACCGATCGGATGTCACTCAGCTCACACGTGCGTCCGCTGGCGGCCGCGCCGTCGTCCGGCGGCTATCCCGCCCCGTCGGATGCCGCCGACTCGGCCACCCCAGCGACAACGCGGTGCTCGCCGACCGGCACGAACAGCTCGCTCGGGAGCTTCGCGCACGCTGAAGGCCGGGTCTGGTCCGAGCACCCTACTGGCGGTTCAGCACGATGCGGTAGCGACCGAGTTCGATATCGGAGTCGACGGCGACCGCGGTTCGCACCCCGTCATCCGCGATCGTCTCCGTGCCGTCCGGAGCGATGATGGCCACGCCGTTGGTCGAGTGCAGGTCGACGATGAAGAACTCGTCACCGGTGCAGTCGATCGCCGCGTGGGTCTTCGAGATCGTCTTCTCCGGGTCGTTGATGACCATCAGGCCAGCGGACGCCCATCCCTCGACACGGGCAGGGTCGCGCCCGAGCAGCAACGTTCCCGACACGTAGCGTACCGAGCCATCGTGCATGGTGAGGCTCCACTGCGGCGGAGCATCGACACGGCGATCAGCGCGGACCGGAGCGGGCTCGCCGGCAGGAACAGGCGCAGCGACCGGAGGCGGTGGCGGGGTCACCCCCGGTACCGCGGGCACGAATACCGGAATGGCCGGGCGCCGATCGCCCAGGCGCACTGTCTCGGAGGTCTCGGTCGGAGCCGAGGGAGGCGCGGGTGGAATCAGTCCGGGCGGCGGAGTGATAAATCCCGGTTTGTGATCCACGACATCATCCTAGGCGGGCGGATACTGCGGACGAGCCGCGCGCGCTGCGCCGTCGAATGCGCGCCGCCCGCTTTCGTGAGCGCCGACTGAGTCGGAACGACGCGATCCGCCGCCGGAGCCAGCCGGCCGATGCGAGAGAGGCCGCCGTCGCAGAGTCGCAAGCCTCCCACGCTGCGTTCACCCACTCCTCACCGACATCGGCCGAGGAGAATACAGCGGTGTCGACGCTGTTCGCGAGCGGAACGAAGCCACCCTCGGGAAGCGCGAGGCCCTCTGACCGACCCTGCTCCTCGATCGCGCTCGCGACCTGCTGCCGGGTGGCTCGCGGCGGGATCTCGAGACCGAGCTCTGCGTACCGGTCGGTGAGTTCGTCGAAGGATCCGGCGACCCTGAGGTCGTTCGATCCGGCGGTCAGCCTCCGTCGTCGACGTCGCCGTTTGATCGCGGCGATGATCAGGTACGGAACACAGTAGGCGAGCAGCGGGATGCCGAGGACCCCGGCCAGGATGTACGCCCACGCCGGCACCGAGAAGCCCGGCTGTTTGGCGCGGGGATTCTTGTTGCTGATCTTCACCGGGGTGAGGAGTTCGTCCTGCTTCTGGTTGCTGGCCGGCGGCTGACGCACCTGCGGCTGCGGCTCGATCTTCGGCTTCGTCGTCTGCTCCTGCGGGGCGTCCGTCTTCGTCGGGGTCGGATAGAACGGAACCCAGCCGATTCCCGCGAACGCGACCTCATCCCAGGCCGTCACATCCTTGCCGGTGACGGAGACTACCTTCTGCCCCTTGGCGATCTTCGGGGCGAAGCCCATGACCACCCGTACCGGATAGCCGAGGCTGCGAGCCATCAGCGCGAACGCCGAGGAGTACTGCTCCTCGTCTCCCACCATCGGCTCCTTCGTGAAGAGCTCGGTCATGCGATCGGCCCCCTCGCCAGCACGGGACGGAACGGGATCCGATGCCAGTCCGTGGCTGAGGTAGCCGATGGACTTGAGCGAGCGCTCGATATTACGCAGCTGCTGGATCGTCGTCTTCGCGGTTCCGGCGTACTCGACGGCCTTCGTTCCGACGACATCCGGGGTCTTCGAGACGGGGGGCAGGTGGAGCTGTGCGGCGGGAATCGAGGCGAGTTTCTTGTCGTTCGGCAGCACCGGCGTCGTGACACCGACCGTGTACACCATTCCTCGGCCGATTCCGCTCGTCACCGCGGCGGTGCTGGTCGTCGGGTTGATCCGCACGGTCGTCGTCGGGTCGATGCCGGTATACCTACTGAAATCGAGGGTCGTCGGATACTCCGCGTTCGGAAGCCAGACGTCCTTATAGCCGTCGACGGTGAAAGTCAGCGAATTCGATGAGCCGGCGGTGGCGAGCGGCGGTGCCGGGATATCGCGGCCGAGCAGTTGGAATCCGCCGGAATCGCTGGTCTGGGTCGTCGGACTCGCGACGCTCCAGACCTGGCCGTCGTAACTGTCGAGGGTCGCCATGCGGATGCGCTGACCGGTTTCGAGGCCCGTGACGCTGAAGAGCTGGGTTTTCGCGAGCTTCTTGGTGAAGTTGCGGTATCCGCTGAGCGGGCTCGGATACGCGAGAGGGTCGAACGGCGGAGTGACCTGCTGGCGCAGCACGAACCGCGCTCCGGGCGTCGGTTGGAGAAGGATGCCTCCGGCCCCACCGATGACGATGGCTCCGAGCAGCACGATGGCGACCCCGACGAACTTGCGTCGTCTCACCGAGCCGCCGACGGAGATCGACATGGCGCCCTCGGCCTTTCGTCGCCAGCCGAGCCAGACGAGGGCCACGCCGGCGAACGCCACTCCGCGGATTCCCGCGAGGTAGGGCTCTGCCGTTCCGATGAGGATGCCGGCGAGGTAGAGCACCGCAGCTGGGATGAGCAACAGGCCTGCCCGCCCCGCCGTCCGCCGCTTACCGGGCAGCCATCGGCAGGCGATGGAGACGCTCACGAGCGCGACGAGCCAGGTCGCGAAGTAAGGGACGACGGCGATATAGGCGGGTGCTTCGACCGGTGTCTGCAGCGTCACGATGTCGGGCCAGCCGAACACGGCACCCTGGAGAAGTCCGGCGAGACTCGCGCCCGACGGCAGCACTCCGAGAATGGCCTCGGCCGGCATCGTGAGCGGTGTTCCGAAGAGCAGATAGGCGGCGAGCGCGATCGCCGCGGTCGGGACGACGCCCACCCGGAAGAGAGAGCAGGCCAGGGCAACCAGCGTGCCGACCACGAGTCCGCCGACGCCGGCGAGCAGATAGTTGTATGGACCGAAGGCAGGCTCGAAGCCCGCGATGGCGAGCAGGCTGAGGGCGGTGAGCACCGCGGCATCCACCTGGCTGGTGCGGGAGAGGGTGCGCAGGCCCGCGAGGCGCGAGGCTGAGGTGCCCGCTGTCGTCACTGTCATCGTCCGGTGCGATCGAGCAGTGCCGGCAGGTCGCCGAGGCGTCCGACGGTGGCGACGACCGTCGTTCCAATCTTCGAGAGCTTCGACTGTGCCCCGAGTTCGACCCGCACGGCGATCATCACGGTGTCATTGCCGTAGAGCGTCGAGACGGATCGCACCTCCGTCACCGGAGCCTGCGAGCCGACGACGAGCACGACGAGGGAGGGGATCGGCAGCGCGCGGGTGGCGGTGCGAACGAATTCGCGCAGGTTGGCAAAGGCGCCAACGGTCGGCTGGATGCGGCAGGAGTCGTCGAGAAGGGCAGTCACCGACCGGCTGCGCAGCTTCGTCTCCTCCCACAGCACGTTGAGGTTCGTCTTCTCGCGGATCACCTGGCAGCCGATCGACGCCATGACCGAGATGCCGAGCTCGAACTCGTCTTCCGAGGCGTAGTACGTCGTCTCGGAACTCTGCATCAGGAGAAGCTGCGAACGACGGGTCTCCGTGTATTGCCTGACCATGAGCTGGCCGGTTCGCGCCGATGTGCGCCAGTGCACGTTGCGGATGTCGTCCCCCGGCTCATACTGCCGAAGCGCGTGGAAAGCGAGGTCGCTGTTGGTGATCACGGAACTCGTCTGGCCCTCGAGATCCCGCACCAGCCCTGGCGCGGTGGCGAGGAGACGCGTCGTCTGCGGGTGCACGAAGAGCTCGACCTGATCGGTCCAGCTGACCGTGCGACGGATCAGCCCGAGCTGGTCGCCCCGAACCGAGACCGCCGGACCGGCGAGGATCAGCGCGCGCCGGTTGGTCGGCATCGCGAAGAGTTCCTCGCTCTCGGCGCCGGGCGCGAGCCGCGGAACGGTGAATTCCGCGACCCCGGTGCCGACCGGGAGCTCCATTCTGGTCGGGATGAGGGTCTTCCGTCCGGAGTTGACGACCAGCATGCGACCGAGCGCTCGCTGGCCGGCGACGACGCGACGAGGGTTCAGCTCGATCGTCACCGCGTACGTCGCGCGACCGAAGGCGAAGCAGGCGGCGATCAGGAATCCGCCGATCAGGGTTGCCGAGAGGAAGGTGAATTCCACCCAGCCGAGGGTGCCGGCGATGAGAGCGGATGCCGCCGCCGCTACCAGCACCAGCCAACCGATCCGGCTGATGGTGCCGAGCACCGGCGCGAGCACCCGCCACCCGCCGGCCCAGAGCTCAGCCACCGCCGTGGCCAGCCGCCCGACGCCGCCGGCCACAGCACGCCGCAACTGCCGCAGTGCGATGCGCGACTGTGATGGCGAGCGAGTTGATGGCGAACGCGGTAACGGCGAGCGCCGTGCAGGTCTGCTCGCGCGACTCTCGGAGGCGGTGGGTGCCGTCATCCGATCAGGCGGCCCGGTAAGCGGGAGGGGTGACCTCGACGAGCGCGCGGGTAACGATGTCGGCGCCGGTCACTCCGGCGAACTCGGACTCGGGGTCGACGATGATGCGATGCGCGAGCACCGGAACCGCGAGCACTCGAACGTCGTCGGGGCTGACGAACGTGCGGCCGCTCGCAATGGCCCAGGTCTTGAGCGCCCGAGCGAGCGCGAGCGCTCCGCGGATGCTGACGCCGAGGGCGGCATCCTTGTCGTTGCGGGTGGCAGTGACGATTTCGCTGACGTAGCCCATGATCGAGGCATCCACGTGGACATCGCTCGCGAGACGCGACATCGTGACGATGGATTCGGAGGCGATGATCGGTGTGATCGAGGATGCCCGCGCCCGGTTCGAGGAGTCCATCAGCAGACTGACGGTGGTGTCGTGATCCGGGTAGCCGAGCGACGTCTTGATGAGGAAACGGTCGAGCTGAGCCTCGGGCAGCGTGTAGGTTCCCGCCTGTTCGACCGGGTTCTGCGTCGCGATGACGAGGAACGGCTCGCCGACCGGATGCCCGACGCCGTCGACCGTGACGACCCCCTCCTCCATGACCTCGAGAAGCGCGCTCTGGGTCTTCGGGCTCGCGCGGTTGATCTCGTCCGCGAGCACGACGGAGGCGAAGATCGGGCCGGGATGAAACTCGAAACGCCCGTTCGACTGGTCGTAGATCGTCACTCCCGTCACGTCCGACGGCAGGAGGTCGGGCGTGAACTGCACCCGCGAGTGAGTGCCGTCCACGGTGTTGGCGAGCGCCTTCGCGAGCACCGTTTTGCCGGTGCCCGGCACATCCTCGAGCAGCACGTGGCCGTTCGAGAGCATGGCTGCGAGCACGAGCCGGATGGTGTGTTGCTTTCCGAGGATCGCTTTGTCGATGTTGTCGACGAGCTGCGTGAATGCGGTAGCGAACCAGTCGGCCTGCTCCTGGGTTACGGGCATAGTCGTGCCTTTCGTCGGGCTAGAAGTTGAAGTTCACGTGGTTGCTGGCGACGCCGTCGACGATGACGTACGTGTCGGGCCATCCGCAGATTTTTCCGCTGATGATGTGGGTCTGGGTCGTGATCTGGTCAGGCTTGAACGCGGCTTGGCAAAAGTACTGGATGGTGTGGGACCCCGAAGGGAAGTCGACGAGGGTGATGTCGTATTTGTGACAGCGGCCAGTGCATGGGCCACCCTGTCCGCTCTGTGGCGTAGGGTCGGCTGCCAGCACAACGGATGGGGAGGGCAGCGGTTGCGGGGAGACGTAAATCGTGTTCGACGACACCGTTCCGGACCGCTTGCCTCCGCCGTTCACCGCGTAGATAGCGAAGGAGTGGTTTCCCACTCCGGCGGAGTAGGTTTGCCCGCTTGAGGCCGTCACCTCGCCCCCGCCGTCGTAACTGATTCGGTAGGTGACACCGGCGACGTCGCCCGTGTTGGCGGAGGCCGTCCAGGCGAGTGTCACTGTCGTCGGGGCATATCCAGCGTTGTTCGTGATCGTGACGTTGGTCGGGGCATCCGGCGTTCCGTAGGGGGTCACCGAGGCGCTGTATGCGGAGTAGCCGCTCCAGCCGTCCTTGTTGTCGGCCCGCACACGGAACTGGTACGACTGGCCGTTGGTCAGGCCCCGCGCGGTGAAGGTGCCGGTTGCGTTGGTTGTGCCGACGACGGTTCCGGTGCTCGTAGAGATCTCCCAGGTACTAATGGTCAG